>JAZOWJ010000179.1:0-8384 GCA_045659125.1 Acutalibacteraceae bacterium | reverse complement strand
CGAGGAGTCTTATCCCAAAAGCCTGACTGAGCTTTGCATGGAAAACGGCAAAATGACGGGTATCATCACAACCGATTCCACCGCAGGTGCAACCCCTGCCTCGTTTTCTGCTCATTCCTCGAGCCGTGACAATACGCAGGATATCACCGATGATCAGCTGGCTTCCGGCTTTGACCTCATCTGGGGCAAGTCCACGGGCCTTGTTACGGCAAGCGTTGCAGAGCGTCACGGTTTTATTCATGTGGATACGTTCGATGAAATGATGGCGCTTGAAGAAGGCAGTCGCAGCTTCGGACAGTTCACAAGCTCTTTGTGGAAAACCGAGCAGGTAAATTCCAAAACCCCGAATCTTGAGCAGATGGCGGTTAAGGCTGTTGATCTGCTTGACGATGCGGACGAAGGCTTTTTCCTGATGATCGAGGGTGCCCATATTGACAAGCACTCGCACAACAGGGAAGGCGACAATATGACCGAAGCCCTTGACGAATTCGACCGAACCGTGGCTGCCATGCTTGCATATGCCGAGGCTGACGGTGAAACGGTTGTTGTGATTACCGCCGACCACGAAACAGGCGGTATTACACTGCAGAATGGTGCTTATGTTTTCACAAGCGGCAATCACAGCGGCGCGAATGTGCCTGTGTTTGTGTTCGGCAGCGACGAAATTATTGCGCAGGATGAAGCGCTTTGTAACTATGAAATTCCCATTCGCATCGCCCGTGTGCTCGACTTTGACGAAGAAGAATTTCCGATTGCCGTGAAAGTGGAATAAAACAAAAAAATCGGGATGAGGCGCAACCCCCATCCCATTTTATTTTTTATCCTTGAAATAACACTCTCTGTCATGCTCGTTGAGGGCGACATCTATAACAGCAAGGCCTTCGCCGGCGTCCCATAAGGCAGTATTTGTTTTTCGATGAAAATTCCCTGTATTTTTGCCAAAAGCCTCGTCAGGCGCCAGCCTGACTGCATTTTATGGCTTCAATACAAGAAATTTTCTTATCTTACAAAACTGCGAAGCACTTTAAAATGAAAATTTTGAGTACAAGAAAAGGCAAAACCGTCCGATAATGCTGACGCATATTGGACGGTTTTAACGAATTATTGTGCCAAAATTTCACATTTTAAAGAAATACTTCCTTATGGGAAGTCGGCGTTTGCTGTGTGTTTATTGTTTTTCAAACGTAAGCTTTTTTATTTTTGTTCAGACGCAAGATATCTTTCTTTTATTATCGTTAAATTGTTTAAATGTGTGTTTATACTTTTTCCTGCTGCATAAATACTGCCACCGCAATAAATGAATCCTGCAATCGAAAAAAGAAGCACCAGAAATTCACTTGCATCGCTTTTTGGATCATATATTGAGAAAGCGCACGATAAAATGACAGCCGCCGGAAGCAGCAAGATAATCAATGCAATGATGGTGCCGACAATGCCGCTGTATTGTTCTCTGCAAAGGGATTTGTAATTTGAAGCATCAACAAGCTCGGGAATCGGCTTTGGCGGCTTTTTATAGCTTGTTTTCTTGTTTTTACAGGAGGGCTCCTGTGCAAAAACACTGTCCTTGTTATTTTTGATTTCATCTTCAATAAGTGCAAGGCCGAGCAGCTCTTCATCCGGGGTTGTTTTTCCGTCGCCATTGAAATCAAACATGCCGCCCCAAGAATCATTGCTCATATCTGACGCTCCTTATAAGTGTATTCTCATTTCAGCGAATGAAAATAATATGCATCTGCATAAGAGAGATTTGACTCAAAACGCATCCCAATTGATTTTTTTATCCTTGAAATAATATTCTCTGTCGTGCTCGTTGATTTCGCGCAGCACCCTGCAAGGGTTGCCGACGGCAATCACATTGGCAGGAATGTCCTTTGTGACCACGCTGCCTGCACCGATGACACTGTTGTCGCCGATGGTGATGCCCGGCATCACAAGAACCCCTGCACCCAGCCAGCAGTTCCTGCCGATGTGAACGGGCATGTTGTACTGATATGCCTTTTCACGAAGCTCGGGCAGAATGGGATGCCCTGCCGTTGCAATCACGCAATTCGGGCCGAACATGGTATAATCCCCGACATAAATATGCGTGTCATCCACCATGGTCAGATTGAAATTGGCATACACATTTTTACCGAAGTGACAGTGCTTGCCACCCCAATTAGCATGAAACGGCGGCTCAATGTAGCAGTTTTCGCCGATTTCGGCAAACATTTCCTTGAGCATTGCGGCTCTTTTATCCAATTCGGTCGGACGGGTCATGTTGAAGTCATACAGCCTGTCAAGGCATTGCAGTTGCTCAGTCATAATATCCTCGTCACCGGGGTCATAGATAACACCTGCATGCATCATTTCTTTTTGGGTCATTGTTTTTCTCCTTGTTCAGCGTTTTTATTATCATATCACAATTGGCGGCATAAATAAAGATGTTTTTCGTTTATTTGTTCAATTGACAACTTGCGGTAAAATATGGTATAATTTTTGTCCGAAAATGAATAAAAGAGGCTGATAAAATGTCTTTTAAAATCTTTGTAACCAAATACATCGCACAGTTCAAGGCGATGAACCCGAAATATGATGTGGTTTATGCCGTTTCCAAGGAAAATCCCGTCCGTTTTGAGGATGCTGCAAATCTCAGACTGTCCTTTGCCTGCATGGCAGACACGCATCTTCCCAACCGTGAAAGTGCCGAAAAGAATCTCGGCAACTTTTTTGAGGATCTCGCACAGAGTGAGAAGCCCTTTGATGCAGCCCTCATGGCAGGCGACATTGCCGACTATGGCTTCAAGAGTGAATACAAACGCTTTTTCCGTGCTCTTGATAATCAGAAGGTTATCAGAAATCTGCTCGTCACCATCGGCAACCACGATGCAAGAGCCATCTACAAGCGCAATACGGATATCGTCATGAAAAAGGTCGAGGAATATCTCGGCATCGACACCAAGGGAAAAAGCTATTATTCGTATGACATCAAGGGCTACACCTTCATCGTCCTTGCAACCGAAAAAAGAGTGCTCGAAAAGGCATACATCACCAAGGAGCAGATTGCATTTCTTGATAAGGAGCTGGCAAGAGGCACCAAGGACGGCAAGCCTGTGTTTGTGATGTGCCATCAGCCCTTTGCCGAAACCCACGGCCTGCCCGAGGTCTGGAAAACAGGGGATATGGGTGAGCAGAACGACGAGGTCAGAGCTGTTATGGAAAAATACAAAAACGTATTCTTCATCAACGGCCATCTACACGGCGGTGTATTCGACAAGACCCTCGAAATCGTCAACGAGCAGAACAATATTGTGTCCTTGAGCATTCCCGGCTACAGAAAGCCCAACAACTTCGGCTTCACGGATGCAGGCGTCGGCTACTACGGCGAGGTTTATGATGACCGCATCGTGTTCACTGCCCGCAACTTCCTCACAGGCACACCCGTAACAGGGGACTTCACCCGCTTTGAATTTAAATTTATATGAAAATCATACAAAAACAGGGACTGTGGTGTGTGCAGTCCCTGTTTTGCATTTTGCATTTCGGGCTTTAGCCCGACAAACCGTAATTTGTTTTTAGTTAAACCGCAAACTCAATTTCCGTTGTCCAATGAATTTCCGTATAGACTTTATCGCAAACCCCGTTTTCGGTTACGGTAAAACTTTCAAGGTATTCATCCGACGGCTGTAAAAGAGAACGGTTTTCAACCGTGCTTCCGTTTTCACCGATGCTTTGGGGCGTCACAAGAATATATGCCGTTTCTGCTTTTGTCACAATGGTTTCGGGGAGTTGTCCTGCTGTGTAAATATCTGTCTGCAAGGGAGTGTGATTTTCGTCCATTTGTGTTAAGGTCACACTTTGCGGTGTGTCAATTTCTTCGCGGTGGATGATGAATGTGCCCGTGTAAGAAATTTCCTCGCCGTCTTTTTCAATGGTCACGGTTTCGGTGATGGTTTTGGTAAGTCCTCCTGCACCGCCGATGCCCGTGCCTTCGGTGATATACACTTCGCCTGTCGGAGTCTGATAAATGGGATTGACGTAGACCGTATATAAATCACTGCCGCGGACGGTATACAGCGTGGCTTCCATGGTTCGCTCCTCGCCGTTGTCTTTGTAGTGGTTGCCGCTTTTTACATCGCTAAGCCCGTCGCCTGCAATGTTTGTTACATAATTGTTCGGTTCCTCATAAACGGTCGCACAGTACAGATACCAGCCGTCCGTGTCGGGGAATACATATTCTTTGGTGTTTATCGTTTCGCCCGTTTCTTCATTCACCGTCGTTTTGTCAACCAGTTCGGCATAAATGCGGTTGGTGTAGCCGTCTGTTTCGGTTATAACATTGTTTCCGTTCAGAATGTCTTTTGCATGGTCATTGAAATAACCTTCAAAGTCAAACAGGTTTAAAGATTCTTTGGTGATCATGGCACCGATCAGTTTGTCACCGTTTTTGTTTTGCGTTGTTTGTGATGGGGCAAGATCGACGGTTTTTGTAATTCCCAACACAAAAGAAATCACAAGAATGCAAATACTTAATAAAATCAGATATTTATTCTTCATCGTCAATGTCCGCCTTTCCGTCAAATTTTAAGATATCCCCGACATCGCAGTCGAGATAATAACAGATCTTATTGAGCGTTCCGAACCGCACACCCTTGGCTTTACCGCTTCGCAGAATCGAAAGATTTGCTTCCGTAATGCCGATTTGTACACACAGCTCCTTAGATGTTTTGTTGCGCTGTTTGAGTATTTCATCAAGATGTACTTCAATTGCCATACTCCACCTCAGATGATCATTTCGCTGTCGTCGCGCAGTTGCCTGTTTTCAATGATTAATCTTGCAAACAGTAACGCACCGAGCGTGAACGCGAGGCTCACAATCGGAATGTTGAGTGAAACGGTAAAATCGGAACAATGCTGCAAAAGCACGATGTGCACCGCATTGACAAGCACGCCGAGGGCTGTTGTGACAGCCAGTAAAACACAGCAAAGACGGCTCATGGTTTCGGCTTTTTGCGTCAGCAGAACGGAATCTGCTTCGTAATGAAGAATAATATCCCGTACTGCAAGCGCTACTGCAATGTCAGCCGCATAGGGGAATGTGTTTGCAATAAAATGCAGTATTGCCATAGTGAAATCTGCTGTCTGCGTTGCGGCTTTGACTTGTGTGATCAGATTTCCGACACAAGTGAGTGCAATGCACGCAGTAAAAAGAACGCACAAAACAAACAGCATTTTTTGCGCATACTGCAATAATTGCTGTTTGTCTGCACTGTGCAACAGCCGCAGAATCCGCAGAACAGCAAAGCAGAGCAATGCAGACCAGATCGCCAGGCAGAGTCCCGATTGCACAACATTCTGCATTTCTTGCGTGTAAAAGGGAAGCATGGCGGAAAGTCTGTCGGGATTTATCAGAAGCGGTAAAATAATTCCTGCCAGCGCTGCAGTTGCAAGCAATGCCATGTGCTCGGCGCGCTGTTCTTTTTTATATATGTTTTTTAACATATATATTATCGGAATACAGCAGACTGCGGCGGTCAGCATCACCGCAACTCCGTTGGCAAGTGCACCGTAAGCGGACAACTTGCCGAGCAGAAAGGCAGGGAATGCAAACGGAACGGAAAGAGCAGAAAAAACAATTTCCCCGTCAATAAAGTCACCAATATGGAAAAGACACAGCAGAATGAATTCCGCTAAAAGAAAAAAGAGAATGCTTTTCTTTTTCATACGTCACCTCAAATTATTGTTTTATTATAATTTACGATTTTACTCTACCATAAAAATTATCGTTTGTCAATAATTTTTTAATGATTGACAAATGCTTGATTGTGCTGTACAATAGGGCAGAAAAGGAGAGGGGAAGAATGGAATTTTTCAAAGAACACAGCTTTGTCATTGCGCAGCTCATCGGCTTTTGTGCCATGGCAACGGCAATCATCAGCTTTCAGCAGAAAAAACGCAACAGCATCATGATTTTTCAGCTCATCTGTACGGCGTTATGGTCGTTGCATTTCTTTGTGCTCGGCAACATGACGGGCTGTGCGCTCAACGGCATTATGACCTTGCGTTGTGTGATCTATTACTTCAAGGAAACGCAGAAATGGGCACAGCATAAGGTCTGGCTGGTGCTGTTTCTGATTGCGGGACTCACGGCCGGCATCCTGACATGGGAAAGCTGGTGGAGTATTTTGCCGCTTCTCGGTATGGTGATTTCCACCGTCGCTCTGTGGCAGCCGAATCCGAAGCATATCCGTATCATGACCATTCCCGTGGCCGTTTCGTGGTTTGTTTACAACGCACACAGCCTGTCTTATGCGGGCATGTGCAACGAGGTGTTTGCCCTCATTTCCATTTTTACCGCCATGTGGCGATTGGACAGAAAGCCAAAAACAGAATCATAAACTTGTGCAAGTCGATGAAAAATTTTCTTTTCGTTGACTTGCTTTTTTTGTTGTGTTAGTATTTTAATACAGTAAATTTGAGAAGGAGATTCGTTATGAAAAAAAGGTTCACAAAAATGCTTTGCCTGATGCTGTCTTTTCTTCTTGCCTTTGGCTTTGTGCAGCCTGTTGCATTTGCCGCAGACACGAAGGATGTTAATTACATCATTGACAACCCTTATGAAGAAGTCGATTGGGATGCATGGTCGGATTACAAGACCCAGCTGCATTGCCATACCAACGCTTCCGACGGCTTTCTGACGATTGACGAGTTTGTCAGAATGCACTATGCTGCAAACTTTGATATCGTGGCACTGACCGACCACGGTACCATCAACAAGGGCTGGAATGTGGTTCCCGAAACCGTGCCGCTGATGCGACTGATTAAAAAAGACCGCACCAATATGGCAGACATCATCCCCATTCCGGAGGATGAATATCAGGCTTATCTGGACGGCACCAACGAAAACCGTACCTATGTCACAAAGGACGGCTACACATTGACCCGTACAAAAGAAAACGGTATGCTTGATGTGCCCAAGGGCATTGAGCTGAATATGGCGACCCCCATTGCAGACTGCCATCTGACAGGTTATTTCTCCGATTACGGACAGGGGCTTGCAGGTGTGTTCGGTGACTACGAAACCCCGTCCGAGGGCGTTATGAAGGCAGGCGGTATCTCTTATCTGTCGCATGTCGGTGAATATGTGTATACCGATAAGGATTCTGCAGACCATGTCGGTCAGCCTGTGGACGATTACTATGCAAATAAATTTGCAAGACTGTTCCTGGATTATGCAGGCTCCTCGCTCGGCATGGGCATCAACTCCGCCACCGACGCACACACCCGTTGCGACCGCATCCTGTATGACCAGGTGCTGCAGAAGACCATTCCCAACGGTGTTGTGCCGTGGGGCAATACCTTTGCTGATTCCCACAATGAAAATGCAGTCAACGATGCCTACACAATGTGCTGGATGCCTGAATTGACACTCGAAGCCTTCCGTGAATGTCAGGAAAAAGGACAGTTCTTCTCGGTTTCGCACTATTCCAACGGTGTCGAGCTCAACGGTATGGAGGAAATGCCCGGCTTTGTAGAGCAGGATGTGTATGACACCAAGAGCTATTGGCTTGATAACACCCCCAATGTGGCCCGCATTGATGTGGACGAGGAAAACGACACCATCACCGTTTATGCAGACAATGCAAACATCATCACATGGGTTTCCGACGGTAATGTCATCAAGAGAGAAAACCTTGTGAACGGTATTGCAACGCTTGATCTTCATAACGATGAGCTGCTTGACGAAGCATATCTGTATGTCCGCTTCTATGTATCGGGCGATAACGGCATCTGCTATGCACAGCCGATGGTGCTGCATGAAGAAGGTGCAGAATTTGCTCCTGTAGAGGTTCCCGAAACAAGAGATGTTTCCACCTTCCTGCGCAAGCTTGTGACCGTGATCGATTACATTTTCTTCAAGCTCAGCCCTGTAATCTGGGTGTTCAAATATTTCGCACTCGGCTACGATCCGATTGAAAGACTTGAAGGAGAAGCGATCGACACCTTTGAGGATTTTAAGCAGGCAATCGGTGTGCAATAATCTATATTATAATGAAAGCGGCTGTTGCAAAACAGCTGCTTTTTTTTGATAAACCATAATTTATCAATCAAAAAAACCGACTGCCCTTGCGGACAGCCGGTTCGTTTATTGTGTTGACTCTGCTTATTCAGCATCGGGCTCGTACATAGCCTTGAGCTTGAGCAGGTGAGCATATCTGTCGGTAGCGGTCTTTTCAGCCAGTGCGAACAGTTCTTCTGCTCTGTCGGGGAAGGAACGGGTAAGGGAGGAATAACGAGCTTCGTTCATGATGAAGTCACGATAGCTTGCAGTTGCAGGCTTGGAATCGATAACGAAGGGATTCTTGCCTTCTGCCTTGAGAGCAGGATTGTAACGGAACATGTTC
>JAZOWJ010000178.1:0-1274 GCA_045659125.1 Acutalibacteraceae bacterium | reverse complement strand
TCATATCGAAGATATATCATATCCGCAAAGCGGATATATCATTATTATGGTGTTCGTGCGTAGCACGATAAACCATAATTTATCCATTCATCCTTTTTAAATCGGAGCAGATGCGCTGTATGAACACATCCTTATTTTCCTCGGCAAACAGAATGTCAATAATCTGCAGTGCTTTCTGCAGGTATTCGGGATTGCGCTCGGTTTCGCTGAGTGCCGTCAGGTGATGCGCAACGCACCATGCAAGCGGATGCAGTGCCGATTTTGCAGCCTCGTGCTTTTCATCCCCCTGCAAAAAATAAACCAATGCATTTTCGCGTGCCTTGTAAAGGTTTGGCAGCTTTTTGGCTTGCTCGAGTGCCTTTTCGTGCTCGCCGAGCTTTTCATAGGAAAAGCAGATGTTGTAAAGTGTTGCGCCGCGCACCTCACAGTCGGGGCAGTGGCGGATGATCTGCTCTTGTATTTCAAGGGATGCACGCAGATTTTTTTCTTTTTCTGCAGGTGTGCTTCCTGTTTTTTCGAGCGAGGTCGAAAGCTGCACCAGTAGCAGGGCGTCATTGGGGAACATTTTAAGTGAGTCCTGCATCAGTGCAACATTTTCTGTATGCTTACCGCTTTTGTTGTTTGCAAGCCATTGTGCATTGACTGCATCGTATTGCTCCTTTTTGGTCTGCTCGTCTGCACCGAGCAGCACATCTGTGCTGATGCCGAAATAATGCGCAATGGCAGGAAGCATTTCAATGTCGGGATAGCCGTCCCCACGTTCCCATTTGCTGACGGACTGTGCCGAAACACCGAGATGCATCGCCACATCCTCCTGTGTCAATTCCCGTTCAAGACGAAGCCGTCTGATTGTTGTGCCGACGGAAAGAATCATATCAATCACCCTTTATGCTTTGTTGGTTCATATTATACATTAACAAACACAGCCCTGCAATCACCGCTTGCAAGACTGCATTCTACTGCAGGTTGCGTTCTGCGTGCAAAAAAAACACACCGCCACCCTGCGGTGACGGTGCTTTTTGCAGAAATTAAAGCTCAATAGTGTCAAGAAGAGCCTTGAGAGCCTTCAGATCAGCTGCGGTGAGGGTGATACCCTTGCCCATCTTTTCGTGTTCGGGGCCCCAGTCACGAATGTCGTACTTTGCTTCCTTGCCGTTCCAGCTGATGAGGTTGAGTTCTTTTGCCCAACCGCCGGAGCCTTCGGAAATGACACCGAATTCTTTTACAATCTCATAAGTAAATTCAGGCATGACGTGTACTCCTTTCTGAATAAT
>JAZOWJ010000177.1:0-3514 GCA_045659125.1 Acutalibacteraceae bacterium | reverse complement strand
GCATCGGCAAGGCCATTGCCGAGCGATTCTTAAAGGAGAAGCACACGGTTTTCGGCATCGACAGACAGTGTGCATCCATTGCAGACGAAAACTACACCCATTACCAATGTGATGTGCGTGATTACGAGCATCTTCCCTCGGTTTCGGGTGTGAATATCCTGATCAACAACGCAGGCACGCAGAACGAGGATGACATTGACATCAACCTGAAGGCACTCATTCACATCACCGAAAAATACGGTGTGCAGGAGGATATCCGTTCCGTGCTGAGCATCGGCTCGGCCAGTGCACATACGGGGGCGGAGTTCCCCGAATACTGCGCAAGCAAAGCAGGCATTCTTGCCTATACAAAAAATGTTGCCCTGCGCATAGCGCCCTACAACGCAACCTGCAACAGCCTTGACCCGGGCGGTGTAATAACACCCCTGAACGATTGCGTCATGAACGACCCTGCGCTGTGGGAGCAAATCATGCAGGAAACTCCCTTGAAAAGATGGGCAACCGTTGAGGAAATTGCCGAATGGGCCTATTTTCTGACCGTTGTAAACACCTTCTGCACAGGACAGAGCATTCTCGTGGACGGCGGCGAGGCCATCAATTACAACTTTGTCTGGCAAAGCTGAAAAGGCTCTGCCGCAACTGAAAAAACACATAACAAAACAGGTATTTTCAAGTGCTTTATGGCTGCTTGCAGATACCTGTTTTTTTCGTCATTATCACCAAATTTTCAGCCGTTCATTTGTGCAATATCTGCAAATCCACATCTTGACTTTGGCATCAAAATGAGTATAATTTTCTGACGGTAAATAAATATGTTAAACTTTTAACGAATTCAGAGGTAACTATGAACAATCTTTTCACATCCGTCGGTCACGTACTCGGTTTTATTGCAGTCGGCTTGTTTTTTTATTCCTACCAGTGCACACAAAAAAGAAAATTGATGATTGTGCAGACCATTGCAACTGCATTGAGCTGCATCCAATATCTGCTGATCGGTGCATTTTCAGGCTTTGCACTGAACGTTGTCTGCATCATCCGCAATTTCACCTTCTACTTCCGCGATAAGAATCAACGCACAGAAGCATTTTCCCCTGTGTTTTTTGCATTGTGCATGGCGGTTGTCAGCATCTTCTCATGGGAGGGCATTCATTCACTGCTGATCACACTCGGCCTTGTTGTGAACACAGTCTGCATGGGCATTTTTGATGCAAAGACCTTCCGCAAAACAATCCTCATTTCCTCCTCGCTGATTCTTCTTTACAATGTTTTCGCTTTCTCCTACAGCGGTATTTTAAGCGAATCCATTTCGCTCATTTCGGTTGTTATCGGCATTATCCGCTACAGAAGTGTGCAGCCCGTCAGCAAAGCAAAGACCGCTGCTGCTTAAACAAAATTCAGATTTTTACAGGACAGAGAGAAAATCTCTGTCCTTATTTTTTTTAAAGCTGTTTTGCTGAAGAGCAGCTTAAATTTAATATAATCATTTACAAAAAATGATATCTGTGGTAATATATTTTTAATTATAAACAAAAGCAGGACACAAGGTGGTTTTATGAAAACAAACGGCACTTACTTTCAGAATGACAAGGATTTTCCCGTCAGATACGGCGAAATCAACCTGATAAATCCCGAACGGCAGAGGCTTCGCGGTGAGATGCTGAAAAAGGGCATTGAAGCATGGCCTGTTTTTCAGGGCTTCTGCGGCACGGACTTTGAGCTGATGAAGATGGGCAGAAATCACAAGCTCTGCGCAAAATTCCCTGCAGGAGAGCAAAGACTCATCAACGGCCACGAGGGTGTTGTGTGGGTGCCGAGCGAAAACCGCTTTGCCATCGTGCTCATCCGTGGCGGTGACAGCTGGGATCCGACCCGCTACACCGAGGACGAAACCTATTTTGAATACGGCTGTGACGGCGCAGACGGTCTGTTCTGCGACAAGAACTATTTTAATCCCGATATGCTGCTGCACCTGCCCGAGCAATACGAAAGACTTGAAAAATTGCCGCTTTCCGTTGCAAAAAGACTTTCGTTTGCAGACCCCTATGCCTGTGCCATTTTCCAGCTTGAACGCATGGAGGACCTCGGTGAGGCGCAGAATTTCCGTGTGGAAATGGCAAAGCACAAATGCAGCGAAGCCGAAGCCCGCGCAAGGGCAAAGGATAACATTTTTGAAAGAACGGTTGTGTTCGGCCTCGGCATGACAGGGCTGTTCATTGCAGATCAGATAAGAAGAAATCACCCGAATGCACAGATTCTTTTTGTGGGCAGAAGTGACGAAGGCTGCAAAAAGGTCACATTCTCAAAAGAAATCGCGAATGCGGATTATCTTTGCACGGCAGGGCTTTCCGAGGAGGAAACCGCAAAAAAAATCATGGAAAAAATCGGCGGCAGAGCCACCATGTTTGTCGGCACAAGCGGCTCGGATGTTGAGCACAGAATCGCTTTTCAGCACAAGGTACTCGGCTGCAACGGTGTTTACAACAGCTTTTCACTGGGTCCTGTCGTGTCTTATGACACCATGCCCTTCGGCTTTGAAAACCACCTGATTTTTGCATCCATCAACTTCCGTCAGGCACACATGGAAAAGGCCATCGAGGTGCTTGTGGACAGCCGCTACGATGAGGTCGTTGAGCTGATTGACAAGGAAGAGTTCATCAGCGATCCTTTGGACGCATACGAAAACAAAATTTTCTGCAAGGGTGCACCGCTGAAAACAGGTGTCATCTGGAACAAAAACTATATTGACGAGGAAAACTGATATGAAAGCAATCGTTATTTCCAATCCCAACGAAATTGAAATCCGTGAAGTCCCGATGCCAGAAGTCAAAGAGGGCGAGGCACTGCTCAAGGTAAAATATGTCGGCATCTGCGGTGCGGATGTGGCTTCCTTCACGGGCAACCAGCCGTTTACCACCTATCCGCGTATTCCCGGACATGAATTTTCTGCCGAAATCGTTTCCATTCCCGAAAACGACAAGGGCTTCAAGGCAGGCGACATCGTTACCTGCAATCCTTATTTCAACTGCACCACCTGCTACTCGTGTCAGCGCGGCTTTGTGAATTGCTGCACGGACAATCAGACCATGGGTGTGCAGCGTGACGGCGCATTCTGCGAATACATTGCCATGCCTGTTGAACGAATTTATGACGGCAAGGGTCTTTCCGCACAGGAATTGGCACTCATTGAGCCGTTTTCCATTTCGCAGCATGCCGTTTCGCGTGCCGAAATCAAGAAAAGCGACAATGTGCTTGTGGTGGGTGCAGGTCCCATCGGTCTGTTTGCACTGCTTGCAGCCAAGCAGAAATGCAACAAAATTGCGGTTGCCGATATTCTTGATAACCGTCTTGCTCTTGCATCCTGCTACGGTGCGGATGCGGTTGTGAACACAAAGCAGCAATCCCTTGCTGACTTCACAAACGAATTCACAAACGGCAACGGCTTTGATGTATGCATCGAGGCTTGCGGTGCTCCCGAAACATTCCTTAACTGTATTGATTGTGCCGCATTTGCCGC
>JAZOWJ010000176.1:0-26779 GCA_045659125.1 Acutalibacteraceae bacterium | reverse complement strand
AAATGCGCAAAGAAACGATCTTTCGGGTATTGTTTCCGTTACTGTGTACACGCAGGATAAGTTCATGAAGCTTGATGCAGCAGCAAGACGCAATCTTGAGCTGACCGAAAATGAGCGCCGCAGAGAGAAGAAGGGTTCTTTGCTGTGGGTGCTTGATAAAACAAAAACAGCAATGGGTAAGCGCATGATGCATGCGTGGCTTGAACAGCCACTTGTCAGCGTCGGCCCTATTACGCAAAGGCAGAATGCAGTTGATGAGCTGTACAACAATACTGCTGTCCGCAGCTCTCTTATTGAAATGCTGGCAGGCATCAATGACCTTGAACGTATTGTTACCCGTATTCTGTACGGTACGGCAAATGCCAAGGAATTGCGTTCACTTTCGCTGACACTTTCTGCCTTGCCTGCCTTTAAAAATATGCTGTCCGGCGCACAAAGTAATTTGCTTCGTGACCTGGCTGGAAAAATTGATCCCTTGTCCGAGCTGCAGGCATTGATTGAGGCTGCGATTTGTGATGAGCCTCCGTTTTCGGTTCGTGAAGGTGGCATGATTCGCGACGGGTACAATGCCGAGCTTGACGAATTGCGTAAGATCGAAAAAGGCGGCACTTCGTATATTGAAGAAATTGAAAATCGTGAGCGCGAAAGAACAGGCATCAAAAAACTGAAGGTCGGCTACAACCGTGTGTTTGGTTATTACATCGAGGTCAGTAATCAGTATAAGGAAAATGTTCCCGCGGATTACATTCGTAAGCAAACACTTGTCAACGGAGAGCGCTTCATAACAAGTGAATTGAAAGACCTTGAGGCAAAGGTGCTTGGTGCGCGTGAACGTATTTGCAGACTGGAATTTGAATTGTTCAGTTTTGTACGTCAGCAGGCTGCGGATGTGCAGCTTGTGATCCGCACAACAGCCGGTGCATTGGCACAGATCGATGCATTGTGCTCTCTTGCAGAGGTTGCGGTGCGAAACGGTTACACAAGACCGATCGTGGATATGTCTGACAAATGTATCATCAAGGAAGGCAGGCATCCTGTTGTTGAAAAATATCTGACAGATACTCCCTTTGTTCCGAATGATACCCTGCTTGACTGCAATGAAAACCGCTGCGCTTTGATTACAGGTCCTAATATGGCAGGTAAATCCACATACATGCGTCAGATTGCTTTGATTGTAATTATGGCGCAAATAGGATCCTTTGTTCCTGCATCCTCAGCTGAAATCGGTATTGTGGATGCTGTATTCACAAGGGTCGGCGCATCAGATGACCTTGCAGCGGGGCAATCCACATTTATGACAGAAATGAGTGAAGTTGCTTCCATTCTGTCTACTGCTACATCAAGAAGCCTTGTGATTCTTGATGAAATCGGCAGAGGTACTTCCACATTCGACGGAATGAGCATCGCAAGAGCAGTTCTTGAATATACAAACGACCGTAAGAAAATCGGTTGCAAGACCTTGTTTGCAACACATTACCATGAATTGACAGAAATGGAAAATGAGTTGCAGGGAATTAAGAATTATAACACCTGTGTCAAAAAACGCGGTGATGAAATTACATTCCTGCGTCGTATTGTCAGAGGTACTGCTGATGGTAGCTACGGTATTGAAGTTGCCCTTCTTGCAGGAATTCCCAAAGCGGTTGTTTCACGTGCCAAGGTCATTCTTAAGCAATTGGAAGAATCTGACAGCGCAAAGGCACCCGTTAAAATAACTGCCGATGCTGTCATTGAGGAGCCTCAGCTGCAGATGTCCTTTGCGGATGGCAGAAATGATGCCCTGCTTGATGAGATCCGCGCATTGGATCTTAATACATTGACCCCCATTGAGGCTTTGACAAAGCTCTATGAAATAAAAAAGAAACTCAACTGATAAATTTTTCTGACAAAGGAGGATGTGAATATGCCGAAAATCAATGTCTTACCAAAAGAGATTTATTCTCTGATAGCTGCAGGCGAGGTTGTTGAGCGTCCGTCCTCCGTTGTCAAGGAAATGCTTGAAAACAGTATTGATGCAGGTGCAAAAAGGGTAACGGTTGAAATCCGTTCCGGCGGTGTTACATTTCTTCGTGTAACTGATGATGGCTGCGGTATAGATGCCGAGGATGTTGAAAAAGCATTCATTAGTCATGCTACAAGTAAAATCAGCAAGCAAGCGGATCTAGATGCCATTGCAACACTCGGTTTTCGCGGTGAGGCGCTTGCTTCCGTTGCTGCCGTGTCGCGTATTGAAATGCTCACAAGAATGCATGATGCTGATTTCGGCACACGCTATGTAATTGAATGCGGTGAAGAGAAAATTAAAGAAGAAAGCGGTTGTCCCGTCGGCACAACGATTATTGTTCGTGATTTGTTCTGCAACACTCCTGCACGCATGAAGTTCCTGAAAAAGGACACAACCGAAGGGAATTATGTTGCTGATGTGGTAACAAAAACAGCGCTTTCTCATCCTGAAATTTCATTCCGCCTGATTCGGGACGGTAAAGAAAGTGTGCACACCCCGGGTAGCGGAAAATTATACGATGCAATTTATGCTTTGTTCGGCAGAGATTTTGCCGAAGGGCTGGCCGTTTGTGATTATGAGCTTGACGGAATCCGTGTGAGCGGTTTTGTTACAAAGCCGTTGTTCGGCAGACCCAATCGCAATATGCAATATTTTTATGTCAATCAGCGCTATGTCCGCATTCCGACAGCGGCAGCTGCATTGGATGAAGCCTTTAAGAATAATATCATGGTCGGAAAATTTCCGGGTGCCGTTCTGAATATTGATATTGCCCCCGGTAGTGTGGATGTCAACGTGCATCCCGCAAAAACTGAAATTCGATTTTCCAATGATCGTCGGGTATTTGAAGCAGTTTATTATGCTGCAAAATCGGCACTTTCAAAAGGTGATACCCGTCCGTCATTTAACGTAAATAAACAAACCCCACGTCCTGCAGTTGCACAAACACAAGGTAATCAGATTTCTTTTGCGCAGCAAATGGAATCTGCATGGGGTAATAAGCCGGTCGCTGCGCCGGTGAAAGCTGTCACTGAGCAGACAGCAGCACCATCAAAGCCGATTTATACGACACCTGTAAGCACTGTAAGTGCTGCAACTGCAATGTCTGCAGTCGAGGAGCCCGATGAAAATGCGGTAAAAGCGGAAGCAAAAAGACCTGCTGATGCAAGCTTTGCTTCAACTATTATGAAAAAACCGTTGACAGAAATTCTGCAAGGACAAGCTCCGCCTGTTGTTTTGCAGGACAGTGCTCCGTCTTTTGTTGAAACCGCTAAAAAGGTACTTGAAGAACAAAAGCAATCTGCTGATGCTGTTGTGTCGATAGTTGATGATGAAAAAACACAGCCGCAAAGTGTTAAAACGGAGCCTGACATTCCGTTGCGTATTGTCGGTGAGCTGTTTAAAACATATATCCTTGCAGAATATGGAGACAAGTTCATAATCTGCGACAAGCATGCCGCACATGAACGCATCTTGTTTGAGAAAATCAAAAGGAATGCACAAACAGGCAATACACAAATGCTGCTTGTCCCTGTGCGAGTTGCACTCAGCGGCGGGGAATATGATGCCGTGCTTGATAATTTACAGCTTTTTGAAAAAGCAGGTTATATGATTGAAGATTTTGGTGTCGGCTGCGTGATTGTTCGTGGGGCACCTCTCGAGCTTGCCAATGCTGATATTGCATCGCTTGTCAGTGAACTGGCAGGTGAACTGAAAAAAGGTAAGCTGTCTATGGTTCCCGAGCGACTCGACTGGCTGTATCATAATACTGCCTGCCGTGCTGCCATCAAAGCAGGGGATTCCACGAATCCTGCAGAGCAAGCAGAGCTTATTCGTATGGTATTGTCTGATGATAATATCCGCTATTGTCCTCATGGCAGACCTGTGCTTACGGAAACCACCCGTTACGAGCTTGAAAAACAGTTTGGAAGATTGGGATAATCTGAATGGAGGAAGTATGGATAAAATACCTGTTATTGCTGTAGTCGGTCCTACTGCCTCCGGTAAGACAAATCTTGCTGTTGAAATTGCAAAGCGGTTTAACGGTGAGGTTATTTCAGCAGATTCCATGCAGATTTATAAAGGCATGGATATTGCAACCGCGAAGCCTACCAAGGAAGAGATGCAGGGAATTCGTCATCATCTTATTGATTATGTTTCACCGTATGAAAAATACAGTGTTGCGCGATACATAGCAGATGCAACAAAAGCTGTTGAAGATATCTGTAATTGCGGAAAATTGCCTGTTCTTTGCGGTGGCACAGGACTTTATGCCGAGTCATTTCTGAATAATATCCGATTTGCAGAAGAGCCCGATAATGCGCTTGTGCGTTCTCAATTGACTGCTCGGCTCGAGCATGAAGGGTCGCAGAAACTGCTTGATGAGTTAAGGCAAATTGATCCTGAAACTGCAGAAGGCCTGCATCCGAATAATGCAGGACGCATTATCCGTGCATTGGAAGTGTTTTATCTGACGGGGGAGACTGCAACACAGCATCGCTTGCGATCTGTTGCGGAGCCAAGTCCATATGAAACCTTGTGGATTGCAATATCATTCCCGGATCGTGAATACCTTTATGAACGCATCAATCAACGTGTGGATGAGATGCTTGCAAACGGACTTGAAGCTGAGGCAAGAGAATTTTTACAAAATGAAATGGCAGATACTGCTGCGCAGGCAATCGGTTACAAAGAGCTGCGCGGTTGGTTTGAGGGAAGCATCAGCCGAGAAGAAGCTGTTGAAAATCTCAAAAGAGAAACACGCCGATATGCAAAAAGACAAATAACATGGTTTAAAAGAAATAATAATATCCATTATATAGAGCGATATCCGTCAGATTCATCGCAGCAACTTGCAGAAAAAGCATTTATGCTGATTGAGCAAAGCGGATTTTTGAAAGGAGTTTAAGGGTGGCTGAAAAAAAGCAAAAACAGAAAAAGAAGAAGCTTCATGTTTCCACGAATATAGATTTTCGCATTACTTCACAGAAAATCAAAGTCGTTCTGTTGATTGTCGGTCTTTTGTTGGCTACACTGCTCGGCGGCTATCATGTTTTTCAGATTACCGATGATCCCTTGGTGGAGCTTGAAACCGTAACTGCAAAGAAAACAACCTTTGTCAAAACGATAGAAGCGGATGCATTTGTAATACGAGATGAAAGCTATATTCAGGGGGGCGGTAATGACGGATATGTTGTTCCGCTTGTTGATGACGGAACAAAAGTTTCCGGAAATGACAGTGTTGTCAATATTTTCAGAAATGAATCAGATGCTCAGATTTATTACGATCTGAAGAATATAGAAGCGGATATTGCTTACTATGAGAGCATTCAGAATACAACAGCAGTCAGTACCTTGGCAGACATCACTGCTTATGATGAAAAAGTGAAGGACAGCATATTTACACTGATTTCTGCGATTGAGAATCGTGAGATCCGTGAACTGAAAACGCATACCGACTCACTTCGATCGGCTGTTACAAAAAGAAATATTGCTGTCGGAAATACTGTTGATGTTTCTGCTGATCTGACGTCTCTTTACGCAGTGCGCACGCAGCTTCTTAATAAACAGACGCAATACACAAGCATTCCTGCTGTGGTTGCAGGATATTATGTCAATGCTGCAGATGGTTATGAGTTTAATTGTGGTGCTTATTCCGGTCTTGCATTTGCTGATAATGTCGATAAGATCACTGATAACGTGAAGCAGCTCGATACGGATTCCGTTAATGCATTGTTGGCACTCGAACCGGTTCCTGTCGGCACACCTTACGGAAAGCTTATAACAGGATTTATATGGTATATAGTTTGCAATGTTCCGACAGAAACAGTTGCAGAATTCTATCTCGGTCAACGATTGAAGGTCGATTTTCCTGATGAACAGGCCGGCGGAATAGAATGTAAGGTTGCTGCAATGAACGCAGACGGCGCAGGCACAACGGCATTGATACTCAGTGCAACCGCAATGGATGCAAATTATGCAAATCTGCGAAAAACAAAAGCCGTGATTTCTCTTGAATCTTATACGGGTATTCGTGTGGATCAAAAGGCGTTGCGTGTTGTGGATAATCAGCCCGGTGTATATGTACTGTTAGGAAATGTAATCCGTTTCCGCAAGGTGAATCCCATTTATTCGGAAGAAACTTTTGCTATTGTGGAAGCAGATGCCAAAAACGGTTACATTATGCCGTTTGATGAAATTATTGTAGGAGGTACGGATCTGTATGACGGAAAACTTGTCCAATGAAGCAGTTTTCAAAGATATTGAAGAAAACTATAGTATCATTCAACAGAACCTTGAACAGGCTTCCTTGCTGGCCGGTGTCAGTCGAGACTCTGTTCGTTTTATGGCAGTTACCAAAACAGTGCCTCCTGTTTTTATAAATCACGCTTTACAGCTCGGAATCGATCTGATTGGTGAAAACAAAGTACAGGAATTGCTTGAGAAAAAAGAGTTTCTCAAGGGTACTTATGAAGCGCATCTGATTGGTCATTTGCAAACGAACAAGGTCAAAAAGATCATTCGTGAGGTGACAATGATTCAGTCGGTTGACAGCTTGAAGCTCGCTTGTGAGATATCAAAGCAAGCAAAGGCCGCAAATTTGGTTATGCCGATTTTGTTGGAGTTGAATATAGGGGAAGAAGAATCAAAAACAGGATTTTTGCCGCAGTCATTTACGGAAAATGCTCTCGAAATTGCAGAAATGGATGCAATTCAGGTGTGTGGTGTGATGTCCGTGCCGCCTGTCTGTGAATCGCAGACAGAAATTCGTGCATGGTTCGAAAAGGTGCGTAAGCAATATGATAGTCTTAAAGACAATGCAAAGCTCAAGGATATGACTGTTCTTTCAATGGGTATGTCATCCGATTACACACAGGCTGTTCTGGAAGGTGCAAACCTTGTTCGTGTCGGTAGTGCATTGTTCGGACACAGAAGATATTGATTTATTGAATCTTGAATAAATGAAAGGATTGTTAGATATGGCATTTGGTGATAAAGTAAGAAAGATTTTGAACATTGATGAAAGCGAATTTTTTGATGATGTGGATACAGAGGATGTAGATGTAGCGGATAATGAGCCCGAACCCGAGCCCGAACCGCGATTTACTCGCGTTACCCCGCCCCGCAGAACAGAAAGACGTGCAACTTCCTCCGGTGCATCCGGTTTCTCCTCGGGTGGCAGAGTTGTGGATATCCATACAACGGCTAAACTTCAGGTTGTGCTTAAAAAGCCGGAGCGCTTTGATGACGCAACTGCAATTGCTGATGAGCTTCTTGATAAGAGGACTGTGCTTATCAATATGGAAGACACTGCAAAAGAAGAAATCAATAAAATTTTGTGGTTTTTGAGCGGTGTTGCTTATGCAAACGGCGGTAATCTCAAGAAAATTGCCAAGCGCACATACATGATCACACCTTACAATGTTGATGTGCTTGGAGATTTGCTGGATGAACTCGAAAACAACGGCATGTTCTTTGTATAAAAATTCGGAAATGAATTAAGGGAGATTTTAAAATGCTGAATCCGACTCAATTAAAACTTCATAATTTTCAACTTCTTGAAAACGGTTGCTATTCTCCTCGCGAGGTTGATAACTTTTTCCGTACCGTAACGGAAGATTACAGTTCCATGTTTTCTGAAAACGGAGAGCTTGTCAGAAAGCTCGGTATTCTTGCTGCAAAGCTTGAGGAATATCGTAAAGATGAATCTGTGCTGCGTGACGTTTTGATGAATGCACAGAAAAACGCAGAATTACTGATTGCATCCGCACAGCAGCGTGCAAATGAAATGATTGAAGATGCCAATGCGCAAGTACAACGCATTATGAAGGACGGCGAAACAATCATTGATTCTGCAAATGACAAGGCACACAAGATTTCTATTGCTGCGGAAGCAGAATATGAAAGTCTGATTGCATCTGCCCGTGTTCTGGCAGAAAGCTATATTGTTACTGCGAATGAAAAATGTGCAGAAATTCAGACGCAAACCCAAAATGCAGTCGAAAAAATGCTTGCTGACGCCGAAACACAAGCTACAGTTGTGCTTGAGCAAGCAAATGCTGCTGCGCAAGTAATCAAGGACGAAGCGGCACTTTCTATTGAAGAATATGTTGGAGAGCTTCGCGAAAATGCCCGTGCTGAAATTGAAGAAAAGGCAGAGGCTGCTCGTATTTTGTTTGAAAAGGCACAGGCAGAGGCAGATCGCATCACAGCAGATGCTTCACAGCAGGCAGATGCTTTGTTACTGTCTGTGAAGGAGCAGACTGAAATGCTGTTGGATGCTGCACTTTCCCAGAAGGAAGCAATTGAAATCAGCACCTCAACACAGGCTGAGGAATTGCTTGAAGAAAGCCGAAAGCAAGCAGCATTGCTTGTAACCGAGAGTCAGCAGCAGGCTGATGCAATTCTGTCTGAATGCCGCCAGCAAACAGAAGAATTGGTGAATAACAGCCGCATTACATCTGAAAATCTTATCAGTGAGGCACAGCAGATTTCTGCAGATGCTGCAAAACAGTATGATCAGCAGATGCAGGAGGCCGCCATACAGGCGCAGGAACTGTTGGATGACGGCAGAAATAAGGCTGTTGCCATGCTGACAGAAGCTAAAACGGTCACCCATGATGCAAAACAGCGCTCTGAATTGAGCAGTCAGCAGATTCTTGCCCGTATCAAGGAACAGGCCTTGAAAATGCTGACCGATGCAAAGGCTTATTCTGATGAGGTTTGTGAAAAAGTTCTTCTGCAGGCTGAGCAGGTTATTTCTGCTGCAAAGGTGGAAGCAGATCGCATTCTCGGGGATGCCAAAGAGTATGCTGAAAAAACAAAGAATGAAATCACGGAATTGTCTGAAGCTCGCATGACACAGGCTATGGATATGTCCGGTAGTCTTATTTCTTCTGCGCAGGCAGATGCACAGAAGATCATTGCAACCGCACAGACCCGTGTTTCTGTTGCTTTTGATGATGTTGAAGGCAGAGTTGAACAGACTCTGCAGGCTGCTGAGCGCAAGCGTGTTGAAATGCTGGAGGCTGCTAAGGCACAGGCAGAGGAGACCACAAGATCTGCAGATGAAAATGCGCAGCGCATGATGGATGAAGCTATTGAAAAGGCAGCTGATATGCTGCTCGGTGCAAAGCAAGAGAATGAACGTCTTGTTGCGTTGAGTGCGGATGTGAAACAGCAGCTTGCTGATTCTATTGCATTTGCGCAGACTGAATATGATGCACTTCGTGAAAAAGCTATGGAATTGCGCAAGAAAATGCTTGCTCAATTGCTGTCTGATGAAGAACAGAAGGAAGAAACCGCAAAGCGCTCCATCCGTGATATTCCCGAATTGGATCCGCAAACCATGCTGCGTGAGGGGATGAAGCGTGCAAAGGAATCTGCTGCAGAAATTGTAAGTGACTCCAAAGAAATTCTGAAGGAAAACGGCCTGTTTGAAGAACGCACAGAGCATCCCGCAACATTTGCAGATGTTGAAGCTGCAAGTGTATCTGCAATTGTTGAGGATGTTCAGCATCGCATTGATATTGATGATAACTTTGATGCAATTGTAAGCGAGCCTGTTGAAATTCCGTCCCTGCCTGCAATGGAAATCGATTCTGCTATTGAAGAACAGATTATCAACAATGCTGCTATGGATGTAGCATCGGTCGTTGATTCACTTGTCGGTGAAGAAGGATTTGTAACTGTTGATGATGCAATTGTTGAAGAGAATGCCAATGCAGAAAATATTGAATTTGCAGAGCTTCCGGATTTTGATTCCATAATTGATTCTTATAAAGCTGTCCGTCTTCGTGATGCAGATGTAGCAAAAGAAGAAATTTATGTAGCAGATGTAACAGACGAAGCTGAAACCGAAAATGAATCAGAACCTGAAGAAGAAATTGAAGAACCTGTTGTTGAAGAAACAGCTGTTGACCCTGTAGATGCTGCTGATGCCGATGTAGCTGAAATTACAGATGAGATTACAATGGTAATCGAAGAAATTGCAGATGAAGATTCGGATTCTGCGGAAGAGGCTGTTGTCAACGAAGAGGATGACTACATTTTTGATGATGATTTTGAATCCTTGGATGAGGACTTTGAATCACTTGAAGAGCCGAAGCAGACAATTGAAGAAAATGTCAAAGTTGAGACTGCTGAAGATGTTGTTGAGACTGCTGAAGAAGATGTTATAAGCTTTGATTCGGCTGTCGCAGTAACAGAAGCTGCAGACGCAGTTGATGAATCCGAATCGCATTCCGATGTCAAAGAAGATGCAGAGGATGACGTCGAATGGCTTGACTTCGGGGATTTTGAAGATATCGGAGATCTCGGTTTTGAAGAATTCTCAGATGACATTCAGGAAAAGGTCAGTGTGCCCACTGCTGCTGAAGAGCCTGCAGAGGAATACATAGCTCCTATCCATGATGATTATATCCGTGAGGATGCTGTCTTTACAGATTATGATGATTCTCTTCGTATGTTTGAAGACATTTCAGATGCACCTGAAGAAAAGCAGGAAATTGCAGAATCTGATGAACTTGATTTTGGTTTCGAAATAGATTTCAGTGTTTTTGAGGATTCCCCGAAGGTAAAAACAGCTGAACCTGTTGCAGAAGTCAAAAACGAAAAAGGCGGGTTTTTTCGCCGCATTAAAAAGAAATAAGGAAAAAATAAAGTGAAACTTTCTCGCAAGGCGGTCATTGCTGTGCAGATGACTTCTGTTGCTCTGCTTGCAGCAATCGACCAAGTGATCAAATATGTTGTTCTTGAACATCTGAAGCCTGTCGGCAGTGTGAAGGTAATTGATGGCTTTCTCGCATGGACTTATGCGGAAAACACCGGAGCCGCGTTCAGTATTTTTACAGGTAATACGAAGTTCTTATCTGTATTTACTGCAATTGCACTGTTGTGCGGCATGGCTTATCTTGTATTTGCAAAAGAACACAATAAAATGTATGATATCTGTATTCCTCTTTTGATAGCCGGTGGGCTTGGAAATCTGATTGACCGTATTGCTCTCGGTTTTGTTGTGGATTATATTCAGGTATTGTTTATTGATTTTCCTGTTTTTAATTTTGCAGATTGTCTTGTAACATGCTCTGCAATTGCATTGATTATCTATCTGCTTTATGATTTGTTTGCCGAAATGAAGAGAGAAAAAGCTGTAAAAGCAGAAGACAAGGACGAAAATCATGGATGAACGAATTTTTTCTGTTGCTGCGGAAGAAGAGGGCTTAAGACTTGATAAGCTTATTTGTCTGCGTTTTTCAGATCTGACTCGTTCGGCTGTTCAAAAGCATATCGAAAACGGTAGTGTTTTTGTGAATGATAAACCGATTGCCAAAAGCTACAAGGCAAAAACAGGAGACAGCATCTGTCTCGAGTTGCCTGATCCGCAGAATCTGAATGTCGTGGCGCAGAATATTCCGATTGACATTGTTTATGAGGACAGGGATTTATTGGTGGTCAATAAGCCCAAGGGGATGGTTGTTCATCCTGCAGCAGGTAACTATGACGGAACACTTGTCAATGCATTGCTGTGTCATTGTGGTGATTCTTTGTCCGGAATCAACGGCATAATTCGTCCAGGTATTGTGCATCGTATTGATAAGGATACAAGCGGATTGCTTATCGTTGCAAAAAATGACAATGCACATCAGCATCTTGCTCAACAGATTCAGGTGCATTCGTTCAAGCGTGAATATCGTGCTGTTGTTGTCGGCAGAATGCCGCAGCAAAAGGGGACTGTTGACTTGCCTTTGGGAAGAAGTCCTGTTGATCGTAAAAAGCAGGCTGTGAACGGACTGAATCCCCGCCATGCGGTAACGCATTATGAAGTGATTGAGGAATTTCCCGGTTTTTCAATGTGTAAGTTTACACTTGAAACAGGACGAACACATCAAATTCGTGTTCATTGCGCTGCATTGGGGCATCCTGTTGCAGGGGATGCTGTTTACGGAAATCCCAAACAAACAAATGGCCTTGTCGGTCAATGCCTGCATGCCGCTGTAATCGGTTTTGTGCATCCGACAAGCGGTGAATATCTTGAATTTTCTGCAGATTTGCCTGATTATTTTAAGACATTTTTGCAAAAAATAAATAAATAATTTAAAATTTATAAAAGGAGTGACCCTAAGTATGGACACAGAAGAAAGAAAACAGCTTAAACTGATTGCTTGCAATGTCAGAAAAGGCATCATTGAAGGCACATTCAACGCAAAATCGGGACATCCCGGCGGATCGCTTTCGATTGCAGAATTGCTTACATATCTCTATTTTAAAGAAATGAAGATTGATCCCGCAAATCCCAAGTGCGAAAAGCGTGATCGTTTTGTGCTTTCCAAAGGCCATGCTGCACCTGCACTGTATGCAGTTCTTGCGGAACGCGGTTTTTTCCCTGTTGAAGATCTCAAAACTCTTCGTAAATCCGATTCTTATCTGCAGGGACATCCGAATATGAATTATGTTCCCGGTGTTGATATGAGCACAGGCTCTCTCGGTCAGGGAATCTCCACAGCAGTCGGTATGGCACTTGCTGCAAAGCGAGAAAATGATGCTTTCCGTGTTTACACCATCCTTGGTGACGGTGAAATTCAGGAAGGTCAGGTTTGGGAAGCTGCTATGTTTGCAGCTGCTAAAAATCTTTCCAATCTTTGCGTTATTGTTGATAACAATAACCTGCAGATCGATGGCACTGTTGAAGAAGTCAACTCTCCCTATCCGATTCCCGAAAAGTTCGCAGCTTTCGGCTTCAATGTAATTGAAATCGACGGCAACTGCCTGTGTGATATTGAGAAAACATTTGAACAGTTCAATGCATGTAACGATAAGCCCACTGCAATCATTGCAAAGACCGTTAAGGGCAAGGGCGTTTCCTTTATGGAAAATCAGGTTTCCTGGCACGGTTCCGCACCCAATGCCGAACAGTATGCACAGGCTATGGCTGAACTCGATGCTGTAAAAGCTGAAATCGAAAACGCATAAGGAAAGGGGAGTATTACAATGGCTGATATTATTAAAACTGCTACAAGAGACGCTTACGGCAAAGCTCTCGTTGAACTTGGCGATAAAATGGAGAAACTTGTTGTTTTTGATGCTGACCTTGCTGCTGCAACAAAAACAGGTATGTTCAAAAAGGCACATCCCGATAAATTCATTGATTGCGGTATTGCAGAAGGCAATATGATGGGTGTTGCAGCCGGTATGGCAAGCGCAGGCTACACTGTTTTTGCAAGCTCCTTTGCTATGTTTGCTGCAGGCAGAGCTTTTGAACAGGTACGCAATACAATCTGCTATCCGCATCTGAATGTTAAAATCGGTGCTACTCATGCAGGTATTTCCGTCGGTGAAGACGGTGCAAGCCACCAGTGCTGTGAGGATATCGCTCTCATGCGTTCCATTCCCGGCATGACCATTCTGAATCCTGCTGACGATGTGGAAGCTCGTCTTGCTGTGCTTGCTGCAGCTGAAATGGATGGTCCTGTTTACATGCGCTTCGGCAGACTTGCTGTTCCGAGAATTTTCGATGAAAACTATAAGTTTGAAATCGGCAAGGGTGTCTATCTGACAGAAGGAACAGATGTTACCATCGTAGCAACCGGTCTGATGGTTGAACGTGCACTTGTTGCTGCAGAACAGCTGAAGGCTGAAGGAATCAGTGCTGCTGTTATCAATATGGCAACCATTAAGCCTCTTGACAAGGAAATTCTTCTTGATGCCGCAAATAAGACCGGCTGCATCGTAACTGCTGAAGAGCATAACGTTATCGGTGGTCTCGGCTCTGCTGTTGCTGAAGCACTCGCTGAATCCAAGCCCGTTCCCGTACTTCGTGTCGGTGTTGAAGATGTATTTGGTAAGTCCGGACCTGCTCTTGAGCTTCTTGATATCTATGGCTTGAATGCTGCAAATATCGTTGCAAAGGCAAAGGCTGCCATTGCATTGAAATAAGGAGAATATTATGGCTGCTGACAGATATAATTACGCAAAAGAATTGTATGCAAAAATTGGTGTTGATACCGATGAAGCTCTCAAAAAGCTTGCCAAAGTGCAGATTTCCATGCAGTGTTGGCAGGGTGACGATGTACAGGGCTTTGACTCGGATGATGCACTGACCGGCGGCATTCAGGCAACCGGCAACTATCCCGGCAGAGCAAGAACACCTGAAGAACTCATGCAGGATATTGATACTGCATTTTCTCTTATTCCCGGTAAGCATCGTGTGAATCTGCATTCCTCGTATGCTGTTTTTGACGGTAATAAGGTTGACCGCGACAAGCTTGAACCCGAGCATTTTGCAGCATGGGTCAAATTTGCAAAGGAAAGAGGAATTGGTCTTGATATCAATCCGACTTTGTTTTCGCATCCCAAGGCCTCTGATAGTCTGACGCTTTCTCATCCTGACGAAGAAATCCGCCGTTTCTGGATCGATCATTGCAAGGCTATGCGCAAGGTTGGTGCTTATTTCGGCAAAGAACTTGGCACACCTGCACTGAATAACATCTGGATTCCTGACGGTTATAAGCAGACGCCGGCTGATCGCGTCGGTCCTCGTGTCAGACTTAAGGAATCGCTGGATGAAATCCTTGCAGAAAAGTACGATGATTCCGAATTGCTCGATTGCCTTGAATCCAAGCTTTTCGGCATCGGTCTTGAATCCTATACTGTCGGCTCATCCGAGTTCTACATGACTTATTGCGCAAAGAACAACCTGATGTGCCTGCTTGATTCAGGTCACTATCATCCCACAGAAGTGATTTCCGATAAGATAGCAGCCCTGCTTGTTTTCTCTGATAAGGTTGCTCTTCATGTCTCGCGTGGTGTTCGTTGGGACTCTGACCATGTTGTCAACTTCGATGATGAGCTTAAGGAAATTGCAAAGGAAATTGTCCGTAATGATGCACTGGATCGTGTTATCATCGGTCTCGATTATTTTGATGCCAGTATCAACCGTATTGCAGCCTGGGTAATCGGCATGCGTAACATGATGAAAGCGTTGCTGTTTGCACTGCTGACACCCAACGCTGAATTCAAAAAGCTGCAGGATGAAGGCAGATTTACTGAGCTTCTTGCTCTGACAGAAGAGCTGAAATCCTATCCCTTTGCAGATGTTTGGGATGCATTCTGCGAACAACAGGGGGTTCCCGTGCGTGAAGAATGGCTCACTGTTGTTAAAAAATACGAAGAAGAGGTTCTTTCCGCACGCTGAAGCTTCTGAATTTATATAATATGCACAAAACATGATTGCAGTTTTTAATTAGTTGCACAAAAAAGCAAATCCCCCTTGTAATCAAATGTCGATTGTGCTATTATAGTAGAAGTATAATAGTGTAAGGATTGGTGATTTTATGGCTGCTTATTGTCCTAAATGTAATTATAAACTCAAAATTACGGATTGGCGTCCTGAATGTCCCGAATGCGGTGTCAACGTTGTTTACTACGGCATTGAAGACAGACTGAACGCTGAAGCTGATAAGGCTGAATATGAGCATGCAATGTTCCAGCCGAAGGTTGACAGAATCAAGTCTTCTTTCGTTGGTGACAAATATGCCAAGATCCGTATTGTCCTTTGTGTTCTGCCCGTGCTTGCATCCTTGCTTTCTCTGGGCTCTATCACAATGAATGTTCCTTTTAAGGATACAGTTAATATCGGTTGGACATCGATCATCAATGTTGTGACACTGTTCACTGATTATGGCTTTGATATCAATGCAATTTTGGCCGCAATCAAGTTTGAGCCGACCCGTATGGCATTCATTTGGTTTTTAGTTGCTCTTCTCGGTCTTGCTCTTGCTGTTGTTACATGGCTTGTTGGTCTGATTCTTCTGACTCTTTCTTGCTCTCCCAAGGGTATCAAGAGAAATATTACTCTTGCCGGCATGGGTATCGGCTTTGCAACCATCTCCTTCATCGGTTCTGTTCTTATGAGCGGTGCGATGGCTGATGTTTTCCCCGGTATCTTCTCTGCAAGTGCTTCTCCGCTTGCTCTCATCGGTTTCATTGTAACCTGGGGCGCAGTAATTGCTATCAATGTAATCAATAAGAAGAAGGGCATCACCATTAACTATAAGGATGTTTCCGAATATCTTATTCCTTACGAAGAGAGACAGGCTCGCAAAAAGGAACAGGAAGAAGCTGCAAAAGCTGAAGCATAAGTTAAAATTAAAAATAGCCGTCTGCTAAGCAGGCGGCTGTAATATTTATAAGAAAAAACCACCGATGAACGGTGGTTTTTTGTGTGTATATTTTATTTTTCAACTGCTGCAAGAAGTGCATCAACCTTGTCGATTTTTTCCCACGTAAGATCAAGATCGGTTCTGCCAAGGTGACCGTATGCAGCAAGCTGGCGATAAATAGGCTTGCGCAACTGCAGCTTTTCGATAATTGCTGCAGGGCGAAGGTCAAATACAGCATTGACTGCATCAGAAAGAACAGCATCTGCAACCTTGCCGGTGCCTTGTGTGTCAACAAGAACGGAAACAGGCTTTGCAACGCCGATGGCATAAGCAAGCTCAACCTGGCATTTGTCAGCAAGTCCTGCTGCAACAATATTCTTTGCAACATAACGTGCTGCGTATGCAGCAGATCTGTCAACCTTGGTCGGATCCTTTCCGGAGAAAGCACCGCCACCATGTGCTGCATATCCGCCGTATGTATCAACAATGATTTTTCTGCCGGTAAGACCGGAGTCGCCAACAGGTCCGCCGATAACAAAACGGCCGGTAGGATTGACATAATATTTGGTGTTTTCATCGAGAAGCTTTTCGTCGATGACGGGCTTGATAACATATGCAAGAATATCTCTGCGAATCTGATCAAGTGTTGCGCTTGCAAGATGCTGTGTGGATACAACAACAGTATCAACGCGAACAGGCTTGTTATTTTCATATTCAACAGTAACCTGTGTTTTTCCGTCGGGAAGCAGATAGGGAAGTGTGCCGTCCTTGCGAACTGCAGTCAGCTTGAGAGCAAGCTTATGTGCAAGGGAAATCGGAAGCGGCATCAATTCTTCAGTTTCGTTGCAGGCAAAGCCGAACATCATACCCTGGTCACCGGCGCCAAACTGATTGTACGCATCTTCTTCGCCGTCCTTCAGTTCAAGAGATGCATCAACGCCCATTGCAATGTCAGGAGACTGCTTGTCCAGTGTTGTGAAAACAGCACAGCTATGACCGTCGAAGCCTGCTTCGGGGCGATCAAAACCAATTTCACAGATTACTTTTCTTGCGATTGCAGGAATGTCAACCTGTGCTTTTGTTGTGATCTCACCCATCAGCATTGTCATGCCGGTTGTGCAAACGGTTTCACATGCAACACGGGACATGGGATCCTGTTCAAGCATTGCATCAAGCACTGCATCAGAAATCTGATCGCAGATTTTATCGGGATGTCCTTCTGTTACGGATTCGGATGTAAAAAAGTGTTTTGCCATTTTTGTTTCCTCCATTAAAAAAGCTCACGGTTAACCGTGAGCTTTTATACTTATCTCTCGGTTAAACCGTCGGATTTGGCACCTTACAGAATGCAGGTTGCCGGGCTTCACAGGGCCGTTCCCTCCGCCTCTCTTTATAAGTTATTCACTTTGCATAAAACATCTTACAACAATTTATGCAATTTGTCAATATGAAATTTGTAATATTTTCAACAATTAAGGCAATAATTTTGCATTTTTCAGAATTTTTTGCAGCGGCACAAATATCAGTCCGGCAACAACGGAGTTGATAACTGCTTTGATAAGGTTGAACGGAATGATAGCCGGAATCAACATATCAATAATCACTTCACGAGGAGAGCCGAGGAAATGTACGGTAAAAATAAGATTCAGCGGAATCATAACCAAGGTCATCAGTATGCTGCCGACCGTAAGTGCCAATAAAAGTCCCTTTACAGAATTGAATTTTTTGTAAATAAGCCCGGCAGAAAATAAAAATACACCCGATGAGCAAACATGCATAACAAAACCTACCCAACCGCTGGCAGCGCTGACTGTGATGGCCTGAATCAGAGATTCAACAACCAGAACTGCAAAACCTGCAAGCGGACCGAAGAGGAAGGTTGAAATCAAAACAGGAACATCGCCCATGTCATATTCAAGAAAAGCTGCTGACGGTATCAAAGGAAAGCGAATAAGTAGCATGAGTACAATTGAGAGCGCCGCAAGCATTGCAAGCTCAACAGTTTTTAAAATTTTTGCGTGTTTGTCATTCATAAAAAGCCTCCAAAATAAAAAAAGTCCCACTAACGGGACGGCAAACAACGCTCTTCTTCCATCCGGACTATAACCGTCGGTCAGGGAATTTCACCCTGTCAGCCCAAATATAAAGGGCTCGCGGACTTTCACCGCCGGTGGGGAATTGCACCCCGCCCCGAAGATACTTATATTATACTCTCATGTAATATATTTGTCAATATTTTCAAAAATATATTTACTTTTTTTGCAAAATCTATTACAATAATAAGAAAATAGTACGGAGGCAGAATATGGAATATATCAAAACTAAATTTTATGACGATGTTGACAGAAATTGTCCCTTGAATGAATATCCTCGTCCTCAGATGACAAGAAAAAACTGGCAGAATCTCAATGGTGAATTCTTGTATGCAATCGGCACCTCTCTTGATGTGGCACCTGCTGCATTTAATGACAAAATTCTTGTTCCTTTTGCAATCGAATCACAATTGTCCGGTGTTTGCAAGCAGCTTAAACCGAGTGAAATTCTCTGGTACAGCAAAACCTTTACCGTTAATGAAGAAATTAAAAATGACCGCATTCTGCTTCATTTTGGTGCAGTGGACTGGAAATGTAAGGTCTATGTGAACGGTGCGCTTGTCGGTGAGCATGTCGGCGGCTATGTCCCGTTTGCACTTGATATTACATCTGCGCTTAAGGATGGCGAAAATGAACTGCGTGTTGCAGTTTATGACCCCACTGACGAAGGTTGGCAGCAGAGAGGTAAGCAGACCCTTGAATCGCATGGCTTCTGGTATACTGCAACATCTGGCATCTGGCAAACGGTATGGATGGAAGGTGTTTCTGCTTCTTATGTTAAGCATGTAAAGCTGCTTCCTGATATTGATTCGGATTCTTTGAAGGTGGATATCGATATTGACGGATCTGCTGATAAAATCACCGCTGAAGTGCTTGACGGTGAAACGGTTATTCTTTCACAGGAAATCAATGCAAGTGATGTTATCAAGCTGTCTTCTTATGAATGTTGGAGCCCTGAAAATCCGAAGCTTTATGATCTTCGCATTACTCTGACTGTTGAAGACAAAATAGCAGATACTGTAGTTTCCTATTTCGGTATGCGTAAATATTCTATTCGTAAGATAAACGGCATTCCGCGTCTTTGCCTGAATAATGAACCTTATTTCCACAATGGTCTGCTTGATCAGGGCTATTGGTGTGATGGCGGTATGACTCCGCCTACGGATGAAGCAATGATTTACGACATTGCAAAAATGAAGGAGCTCGGCTTCAATATGCTCAGAAAGCATATCAAGGTTGAGCCTGCTCGTTGGTATTATCATTGCGACAGAATCGGGATGCTTGTATGGCAGGATATGGTTTCGGGCGGTAAGCCTGTCAGCCAGTGGATTGCAGGTGTGTTGCCGAATCTGAGTATTGATATCAAGGATAATAAATATAAAGCCTTCAGCCGTGAAAAGCCCGAATGGCGTGAGGATTTCCGTCGTGAACTGTTTGAAGTGATTGATTCTCTGTATAATACGGTTTCCATTTGCTGCTGGGTTCCCTTCAATGAAGGCTGGGGACAGTTTGATGCTTATGAAATCGGTCATGCTGTCAAGAGATATGATCCTTCCCGTCATGTAGACCATGCCAGCGGTTGGCACGATCAGCACGGTCCTGATTTCAGAAGCATTCACCGTTATATCGTCCCTGTTACAATGCCCGGGCGTAAGGAAGGTCGTCCGTTTGTTTTGAGTGAATTCGGCGGCTATTCCCGTACGATTGACGGTCATGTATGGAATAAAAAGAAGTCTTTCGGTTATGTTATGTTCACCTCTGAAAAAACACTTTCCAAGGCTTATAAGACTCTGTTCAAAACACAAATCATTCCTCTCATCAAAAAAGGCTTGTGTGCAACAGTTTACACACAGGTCAGTGACGTTGAATTTGAAGTCAACGGTATTCTGACTTATGACAGAAAGCTCGTCAAGCTTGACGAAGCGATGCTCAAAGAAATTAACGCACAGATGCGTTATTAAGAAAGTGAGTGAATCACATGGCAGGCAATGCCAATGCGAAAATGAAGCTGCTGGTGCTTGCAGATATCTTTAAAAAATATTCTGATGAGGATCATATTCTGAATTCAGCCGATATTATCGATTATCTGCAGGAGTCGGGCATTGATGCAGAGAGAAAATCATTGTACAGTGATATATCCATTTTGCGTGAATACGGTATGGATATTATCAGTGCAACCACACCCAAAAAAGGATATTTTCTCGGCAGCCGTGATTTTGAATTGGCAGAGGTTCGCTTGCTGTCAGATGCTGTGCAGGCTGCAGACTTTATTTCTCCTTCAAAAACCCGTGCCTTGGTATCCAAAATCGGAGCTTTTGCCAGTATGTATCAGGAGAAAAAGTTAAAAGAACAGATTTATATTGATGCTCGTCAAAAATGCAGCAATGAAGAAATCTATTATTCCATTGATGCGCTGGATACTGCCATTAAATCCGGAAAACGCGTTCACTTGCAGTATTCTAAACGGGTTATGGGTGAAAAGTTTACTGCCCGTAAAGAAAGCCGCAGCTTTGAGTTAAGTCCTTATGCTTTGATCTGGTCAAATGACCATTATTATCTGATTGCAAACAACGGCAAGTATGATAATCTTTCTCATTGGCGAATTGACAGAATTCATTCTGTAGAAGTTCTGCAGGAAAATATCCGTCCGATTCATGAGGTATGTGAATACAGGGCTACATTCAATACCGCTGATTACGTCGGAAAAAAATTCAATATGTTTACCGGCACAACGGATGTTGTTGAACTGGACTGTGATTCTGAAATTCTTGAGCAGATTCTGGATCGATTTGGTGAGAATGTGAATCTGCGAAAGGGAAGTGCATCCGAGCGATTCAGTGTGCGATTCACGGCTACCGTTTCAGACGGGCTTGTGTCGTATATCATGCAATTTGGTGAGCATGCACGTGTTGTATTTCCCGCAGAATTGCGAGATATGGTGAAAGAAAAGGCAAAACGGATATGTGAAGCATATTCGCAGGCAGAAAACGGAGAATAATTTTTGATATGGTCTGCAAAAGTATAAACTTAAGTGCTGTTTCGGCAGAAATGTATAAGGAAACCTTTGATATTTTGTCCCCAAGCAGGCAAGAGCGAATTCTTGCAATGAAAACCGAAACGGAAAAAAGAAATGCTGTTGCATTTGAAATGCTTGCAAGAAAATGTCTTGCTGCTCTGACGGATGCACCTGAATTCGCTTTTAATATTCTGACCGGTATCAATAAGCTGTGCCTTGTCAGTAATTTCTCTGCTTATTTCAGTCTGAGCATGGCTGATGATTTTCTTTGCTGCGTTGCAGATAAAACGCCTGTCGGTATTGATTGCAGACGTGTTGTGCCGTTTCGTTTTTCGGATGCGCAGAAGGATTTTTCGGATGTGGAAATGCGACAGATTTATGCAACGACGGTTCGTTCGCTTGCTGATATTGTTCGTTTTGATGTTTGTGATGTAAAGGATGAAATGCTGCAGTATTGGAAGCTTTATACGATGAAAGAAGCGTATTTTACTGCACGCGGAAGAACATTCAGAAATTTGCGCGATGTTAATTTTGAGTTTTCAAACGGTGAAGTCCGTTGTTCGGATGCAAAATTTGTGTATGATTCTTCACACAGAAGCCCTGACGGACAATATGTATTTTCTATTGTAAAAAAGAATATATAAAAAAACAAAGCGGAACTCGTTAAGGGTTCCGCTTTGTTGTGAGATTATGAATTAACCTTCCAGCTCCATGATCTGGTCAACACGTCTCTGATGTCTGCCACCTTCAAATTCTGTGTTCAGGAAGACATCCACGAGTTCAAGCGCTGCACCGACACCGATGACTCTTGCACCAAGGCAAAGCACATTTGCATCATTGTGCATGCGAGTGTATTTTGCGCTGAAATAATCAGAGCAGCAAGCTGCACGGATTCCCTTGACTTTGTTTGCAGCCATGGAAATGCCGATGCCTGTTCCACAGCAAAGAATTGCTTTTTCGCATTCGCCGGAAACTACGCAGTCACAGCCTTTTTTTGCTTGTGCAGGGTAATCAACGGAATCTGCAGAATATGCACCACAATCCTTATACTCAATTCCTTTTTCGTCAAAATATGCACGGATAGCCTCCTTAAGAGGGTATCCTGCATGGTCACTACTTAATGCAATCATTGTTTTTGTACTCCTTTTTCTTTATTTTGACGTTCCCGTTCTGCTTGTGAAAGACGCAGATAACAGGGAACAAGTTTGTCCGATTCAACAGGTTGAATCCCGCTTTTGTATTGTGCCCAAGCAGCCAGTGCTGTTCCGCTTGCATGCTGCTGACGAACGCTGGGACTTGCCAATTTGACCTGCAGACCGCATTCCTGAAGCGAATTAAAGTATTTTTCGGCACCATCACCAACAAGAATGTATTTTTTGTTTTGCTGCTGCAATAGGTTTGCAAGCTCGTCAATCTTGAGCGCATTGTCAGGGGTAATTCTTTCGATATTATCATTTCTGTTTTCAAACAGAGCTGTATAAACCTGCATACAGCGAGCATCCATGACAGGGCAGATGATTTCGTCGGTACCGCTTACAGTCCATGCCATTGCTTCTAATGTTGAAATACCATAACAAGGCTTATTATTTGCCAAAGCCATCCCCTTGATTGCAGCTACACCGATTCGTATGCCGGTAAAGGATCCCGGACCGTAGGAAACCGCAAAAATGTCAATATCGCTTATTTGTAAATTCGCTGCTGAAAGAGCATTCTGAACCAAAGGGAGCAATGTCTGCGAATGAGTCAGTCCGATATTTAAAAAAGCTTCGCTGATGATTTGTCCGTCCTTGCAAACGGCAGCACTTGCTGCAACTGCTGAAGATTCAAGCGCAAGAATAATCATGCATCATCCTCCGTTCTGACTGTAATAATTCTTTGATTATCATGCTGTCCTTTTTCTATTGTTATGAAGATTGTATTTTCAGGCAGACAATCGGTGATGTTTTCGCTCCATTCAATAAACAGAATTGAGTTATCGGTGAGATAGTCAAAATAGCCCGTGGAATACAAATCATCCGCATCACTAACACGGTACATGTCAAAATGATATACTGTCGGATTTCCACCGTAGTCATTGACAAGTGCAAAGGTGGGGCTTGATACACGGGACGGATTGTCCAGTCCGTGTAACGCTCCTCGGACAAATGCAGTTTTGCCCATTCCCATGCCGCCTGTAAAAGCAATCACATTGCCACCGTGTAAAGTTTTTGCAAATTGTGCGGCAAAGTCAAATGTATCATTTTCGTTGTTGGAAATAAAAGTTTGCATATTAACTCCGTAAACTTGATATTGCAAAATGTGTTTAAAACATTTATAATATAATGCACAAAATAAAAGAAAAGGATTTTGAGAAGATGCAACGCATCCTGAATACATTAAAAATAGCATATCGGGAAACCGATAAGGTTTTACTTCTTTTGTCCATAGCGGCTTCTGCGCTGGGCGTTCTTATGGTTGCAAGTGTAACACTTGCATTTAAAGAAGAGGGGAGCATGCTGTCACGAGATGCATCAACGATGCTGCTTGCGGTTGTGTTGGGCTTGTTTTGTGCGGTTGTTATATCTTTTATCGATTACAACCTGATTTTTAAATTGGTACCGCTGATAGGCGGCGTTTGTCTTTTGTTGATGTTTGCCACGCTGATATTCGGTGTTGGTCCCGAGTCACGCCCCGATGCCAAAACATGGTTGATGCTCGGCTCGAGCGGCTTGTATTTTCAACCGTCGGAATTACTGAAAATTGGTTTTATTATTACCTTTGGAATTCATATTGAGCTTGTGCAGGACAGATTGTCGCAATTCAAGCACATTTTATTCCTTGGAATTCATGCTTTGATTCCAATCGGCCTTGTCGCAGTTTCCGGTGATATGGGAAGTGCACTTGTCTTTGTTGTTATCTTTATAGTAATGATGTTTTTTGCAGGGGTCGGTATACGATATTTCCTGATCGGAATTGCTGCTGTTTGCGCATTGCTTCCGTTTGCATGGAAATATGTGTTTGATGATATTCAACGCAACCGTTTTTTGGGTCTGTTTTATCCTGACTTGTATGAGGATATTATGTATCAACAACAAGTCGGTATGGCTGCCATGAAAAACGGCGGACTGACCGGCCAAGGCTTGTTCAACGGTGCCTATACCCAGGCCGGGGTTGTGCCGGAAAGCCGCAATGATATGATTTTTTCAGCATTCGGCGAAGAGCTCGGATTTATCGGATGCTTTATCGTCCTTGCGATTCTTGTCGGAATTACCGTACGATTGATTCAAAACGGTAAAAAATCCCGTAATAATGCAGCAGCATTGATGTGCTACGGGATGGCAGCAATGATTGCCGGGCAAACAGTTATCAATATCGGAATGTGTCTTATGTTGTTGCCGGTTATCGGTATCACCTTGCCGTTTTACAGCGCAGGCGGTTCATCTAATCTTTGCCTTTATATCGGCATCGGTCTGATGCTGAGTATCTACAGGTTCGATAAGGAGCAGGAAATAATAAATTTCCGATACTCCCATCTCACCACACCTTTCGGCAATTAAATTTTTTCGAGTTTTGCGGCTTTTGCCATCAGTTTTTTTGTGCCACAGGAATCAAATGCAACCTCGAGAAGCTGATCGCTTCCGAGTACAGTGGCTGAAATAATAAAGCCGTCACCGAATTTCTTATGTCTTACAGCTTCACCTGCCTTGAAATCCGGGGCAGGTGTATTATTTTGAGCAGCAGAAGAGCTGATGCCCGAGAATCCGTAATTGACAGTTTTTTTCTGCGGCTGATAGCTTCTGTCATCATCGGGAAGATCTGTATATCTTTCCCTGCGAGGCTGCGCATAGCCGGAATTGTAACTGCTGCCTGCGGAATAAGAATTGCCGGAATAGCGGCTTGCTTGATTACCGAAGCTTCCGCTTGCAGCATAGGGCGATCTGCGTCTTTCTGTTTTATCTTCGATAAGATTTGTGGGAATCTCTTTTATGAACTGTGAAGGCGGATTGGAGGTTGTTTTGCCATACAGCATTCGGCTGGCGGCATTGAGCAGATAGAGCCTGTCCTTTGCTCTTGTTATGCCGACATAAGCAAGTCTGCGTTCCTCTTCCATATCAGCCTCATTTACCATGGACTGCATGCCGGGGAATATGCCGTTTTCCATGCCGACGATATACACACAAGGAAATTCAAGACCTTTTGCAGCGTGCATGGTCATCAATGTAACCGTGTCAAGATCTGCATTGTAATTGTCGATATCTGTTAAAAGAGATACTTCTTCAAGAAATCCTTCCAATGTGGCATTTTCGCCGTTTTCTTCTTCGTATCGCACCATGTTGGAATACAGTTCATCCAGGTTGGCGCAACGTTCTTCCATGGTTGCAGGGTCAGCGGCAAGTGATTGCACATACCCTGTTTCATTCATGACAGTACGGAACAACTGCGATGCTGGCGTTGTTGCACGAAGTTCGCGGAACTGATCAATCATATCACAGAATGCATTTAATTTTTTAGCACTTTTTGCGAGGTCTGCAAATTCGTCAGCAGTGCGCATCACTTCAAAAACAGAGATACCCAAACGGCTTGAAAAATCTATAGCACGTGTAACAGTGGTTTCGCCGATGCCGCGCTTCGGCTCATTGATGATTCGGCGCAAGCGTACTGTGTCTGCGGGATTTGAAACCACAGCGAGGTATGCGAGCGCATCTTTGATTTCTTTGCGGTCATAGAATCGGTGGCCACCGATGATGCGGTAGGGAATACCTGCCTTCACAAGTGCACGTTCAACATTGTTGGACTGTGCATTCATTCGATACAGAACAGCCTGATCAGAAAATGTGTAGCCTTCTGTTGAATTGTTGACAATTGTATCAGCAACAAAGATGCCTTCAAGGATATCAGTATCGCATGTCTTCAGCATGATCTTGTCTTTATCAGGTCGGCTTGTCCACAAGTTTTTTCCTTTGCGTTCAGTGTTGTTCTGAATAACTGCGTTTGCCGCTGCAAGTATGCTCGGTGTGGAGCGATAATTTTGCTCCAGCCTGATAACGGTTGTATCTGCAAATTGCTCTTCAAAGGAAAGAATATTTTCAATAGTTGCGCCGCGGAAACGGTAAATACTCTGATCGTCATCACCCACAACACACAAGTTATGATGTCCGCCTGCAAGAAGACTTACGAGTCTGTATTGGGCATGGTTTGTGTCTTGATATTCATCGACCAAGATATATTTAAAACGGTTTCTGTAGTAATCGAGTGTATCGGGATTTCTTTCAAGCAGGCGAACGGTGTTGACAATGATATCATCAAAATCCATTGCATCGGCGGCTTGCAGCTGCTGCTGGTATCTTGCATATACCTTTGCAACTTGCTGTGCACGCACATCTGCACCTGCATTTTTCGCAAATTCCTCAGGGTCGATCAAAGAATCCTTTGCACGGCTGATCATGTTCAGAATTGCCTTTACGGGAAGGTGCTTGTCATCAATGCCAAAATGCTGCTGGCAATCTTTTATGACACGTTTTGAGTCATC
>JAZOWJ010000175.1:0-11332 GCA_045659125.1 Acutalibacteraceae bacterium | reverse complement strand
ATCACGTCGCCGCTGATCATGCATTTGCTCGGAAGCCGCCTGCCGGTCGACAACATCACGGTCATGGTGCAAAAAGAAGCCGCCGACCGTCTGTGTGCCCCCGTGGGAAGCAGGGATTCGGGTGCGATTACGGTTGCGGTCAACTATTATGCCACCGCACAGCGTCTTTTTGATGTTCCGAGAACGGCATTTTTGCCGTCCCCGAATGTGGACAGTGCGGTGCTGCGTCTTGATTTACGCAAGGAGCCGCCCGTGGATGTACCGAGCGAGGAATTTTTCTTCAAGGTAGTCCGTGCAGCCTTCTCTATGCGCAGAAAAACCGCACAGAACGGCCTTTCCAACGGCCTTTCCATTTCCAAGCAGACCGCGGCACAGGCACTCGAGGCGGCAGGACTTTCTCCCACCGTGCGAGCAGAGGCCCTGACACTCGAAGAGCTTGCAGAGCTTGCAAGACAATTACACAACATCATCGGGGGATAACATGGCAGGAAAATTCATTGTTTTTGAAGGCATTGACGGAACAGGGAAGACCACGCAGTTGCAGTGTGTGGCAGAGGTGCTGCGTAATAAAGGGTACTCTGTTTACACCACCGCCGAGCCCACAGGCACGGCAACGGGCAAGCTGCTGCGTGCATTTTTAGGCGGCAGAGAAAGAAGCACCCCGTGGGCGGCGGCAAGCCTGTTTTTAGCCGACCGCATCAACCACAACACCGACCCCGAGGACGGTATCATCAAGCACCTTTCGGACGGTGACATTGTGCTTTGCGACCGCTATTATTATTCTACCTTTGCCTATCAGGGCACCGACACCGACCTTGCATGGATTTCGGACAGCCACTTCAACTGCCCCGAGGTCACAAAGCCCGATGCCTGCGTGTTCCTGACCATGGAAATCGAAAAATGCCTTGCACGCATTCATGCAAACAGGGATGCCTCGGCGGTTGAAATTTTTGAAAACACCGAGAGCCTGACCCGCATTAAAAACCGTTTTGCGGATGTGTTTGACATGCTCAAAGACCGCGATAATATAGTTTCTGTGGATGCCGACGGCACCATTGAAGAAGTAACGAACCGCATCATGGCGGCACTCACCCCGATTCTGGAGGGATAAAAAGATGAAATTCACAGCCGCTGTTTTTGATGTGGACGGCACCCTCATTGACAATTCCGAGGGTATTTACAATTGCATACGCTATGCATTGCAGAAAATGAACCTGCCCGACATGACCGACGAGCAGCTTCGACCCTTCATCGGACCGCCGTTGTTTGAAAGCGGAAAGAAAATACTGCTGCTCGACGACGAAAATGCAGAACGCTTTGTGACCCTTTACAGAGAGCGCTTTTCCGTCAAGGGCTATGCCGAAACCCGTCTTTATGACGGTGTACACGAAATGCTGTCTTGTTTACAGGCAAACGGCATCAAAATGGCAATCGCCACAGGAAAGCCTCTGCAGTTTATTGAAAAAATTCTGCCGTTGTTTGACCTAGATAAATATTTCTGCGGTGTGCACGGCATCACATTCACCGACCACGAAAGCGACAAGGTGACATTTATAAAAAGAAGCCTTGCCGACTGCAACGCAACCGAAGAGAAGACCCTGATGATCGGCGACCGCCACAACGACATGGAAGCCGCAAAAACCGCAAATGTGTTTGCAGCAGGGGTAAAATGGGGCTTCGGCTCGGACGACGAGCTTTTGAACGCAGGCGCAGACAGGCTGTTTGCAAGCCCTGCCGAATTGACTGATTATATTCTGAATTGAGGAATTTTATGAAGACCGCTGTTATTTTCGGCGCAGGAGAACAGAATATTTCGCAGCTGACCCTGCCCGAAAATGCCCTTGTGTGGGCAGCCGACGGCGGGCTTTCGTACTGCGAAAAACTCGGCATCAACCCCGATTTTATCATCGGGGATTTTGATTCGCTGGGCTTTGTGCCCGAAAAAGCCGTGGTCTTACCTGTTCAAAAGGATATCACGGACATGGCGGCAGCCGTGGAAAAGGCAGAAGCACTCGGCTGCGATACTTTTTATATGTACGGCGGCACAGGCAAACGGCTCGACCATACCCTTGCCAACATCTCCCTGCTCATCGGCCTTTCGCACAAGGGCAAAAAAGCATATCTCTGCGACCGTGACTACACCGTCACAGCCGTCACAAACGGTGAAATCTTCTTTGACGAGCACGAAAAAGGTGTGATTTCCGTCTTCGCCGCCGACGAACAGGTGCACGGTGTGACCGAGGAAGGGCTTTTATACAGCCTCGACAACGCAACCCTCGAAAACAAAACCGCCCTTGGTGTCAGCAACGAATTCACAGGGCAAAAAAGCCGCATCGCCGTAAAAGAAGGAACACTTGTGATTGTGAAAAATCATTTTTCGGCTTGACAAATGCTTTTTGCAAATATAAAATAAAAAACAAATGAATATCTGTCAGGGGTGCTGTGCAAACGGCTGAGATGAAGAAAACAACTTCAAACCCTTTTAACCTGTACGGATAATGCCGATGTAGGAAGACTTTTTGCAGTCTGTGTTTCGGCACAGACTTTTTTTCTTCCCTTTTTTGAAAGGAAATCAGGAATGAGAAAAACCAAGAATCTGCGTATCACCGCCGAGTGCTCGGTGCTGCTCGCCATGTCCATCGTGTTCAGCTTCATCAAAATATGGCAGATGCCCATGGGTGGCGAAATCACCTTTGTCAGTATGTTACCCATCATGCTCGCAGGCTTTCGTAACGGACCGAAGGCAGGCTTTCTGACCGCATTTGTCTATTCCCTGTTCTAGCTGGCATCCGCATTTGTGTCAGGCAACGTCTTTGTGTACTGCACCACCGCTGCAACCTTTGCCGTCTGCGTCATTTTTGACTATCTTTTGCCGTTCACGGGGCTGGGCCTTGCATGCTTATTTAAAAATATAAATAAAAATTCAGTTCGATTTAAGAATATAAGTCTATATTTCGGAGTAACATGTGCTATTGTGCTGCGTTTTCTCTGCCATTACATCACAGGTGTTGTCATCTGGGGACAGTGGGCAGGTGCAGAAGGCCCTTATATTTATTCTCTGCTTTACAACGGCACCTATTTGTTACCTGAATTGGTGCTGACTCTGTTGGTCTGTGTCATTCTTTTCAAGCCCCAACGGACAGGAAAATTATTGCTCAACGAATAAAAAAAATATTTGCCTTTTGGAACAACGCGTGGTATAATAGTTATTTATCAAGCGGTTTCAAAAGGCATTTTTTGTACCGCAAAGACGGAGGTTATATTATGAGCGAAAACAAAAACGATTCTCTGCAGAATGAAATGGAAAGCCTTGCCGAAACATTTCAGAATGTGTATGCCGAAACGGCTGCCGATGCAGACGAGCATCCGCTGATTCAGGAGCTGGAGGAAATCGTGGAAGAAGACGACGAGGAACCCGGCGAAGAAGAAGACAGCACTTCCGAAAAGAAAAAGAAGGGCAAGAAAAAGGCAAAAAAGGAAAAGAAAAAGAAAAGACCCATTGAAATCATCGGCTCCATTATTTCCTTCCTGCTTGTTGTTGCATTGCTGGCTGCAACTGCATTCACAACATTCTTTGTTACAATCTTCGTTGATTTTGACAGCTATCTTCAGAATGTTGCCTATGCAGACGGCGAAGCTGACCCTGCCGCCAAAATCGAATATTACAAGGAAGGGCTTGCTTGCCTGCAGAAGGATATTGCCCTGTTTGAAACAACACCCAACCGCTATGCGCTCGAAATGCAGCGCACTCATGAGATGATTACAGTATGCACCGCCCAGACCGAGGGCTATGCTGCTGCCATCAGCTACATGAACACCAACCTGACCGCTGAACAGCTTGCAGCCCCCATGACAGAGGAATTCAAGTCCTTTGCACAGATTGCAGGTGTGTTTGATACCGTTGCAGCAGAATGCCTTGCAAAGGTTGAACAGGCAGGCACCGATGCTGACTTTGCTGCCATTGCAGCCACCTACACCACAGACGAAACCATGGCTGCTGCCATCACCGCAATTCTTGAAAACATTGCCAAGGCACTCGATGCAGAAGCAAAGTTTGCTTATGCCGATGCAGGCACCGCTTATGATGCTGCTATTGCAGGTCTTGCCGAATACAGCACCAAGAGCCCTGCTCTTGCAGAGCGCAATGTTATCTGCATTGCCTACACCAAGGGCTATGCTTCCGCACTGTCTTATGCAAAATCGAACATCACAGGCGCTGATTACACCCCCGTGACCGAGGAATACACCGCATTCCTTGCTGCTGCAGACGTCTTTGCAAAGCTTGACAGCGAGCAGTTTGAGGCTGTCAGCGCAAGTGTTGCAGACATCACCGTTGCAGAAGATGCAGCCATTGATGTGTCGGGTATCGTTGAAGCACTCGATATTCCCGAATGCCTGTATGCAGATGCAAAAATCATCCTGACCACCCTTGCAAAAGCCATCATCAGCGAAAACAACGCAGATAACAAAGCAGCCCTCGGCTACTACGAAGAGGTTGTTGCAGACCTGAATGCAATCAGCCAGAAGGGCACCATTGCACACGAAAAGATTGCTGTTCTCACAAGCAAGGTCGAAGACCTGCACGCAGCTTATGCTTATGTTTCCGCAAACAGCACCCTGCTTGCGAAGGATGCCGAATCGGCACTCACCGAGGATTTTGCAGCCCTGCTGACAACACTTGACGGTGCATTCAGCGCAGACAAAGTCAATGCATTCATTGAAAACGCAAAGAATGCACTTTCTGCAGGCAGTGCAGATTCCGTCAACATTGACGATGTAATCAGCCTGAGCAATATCGATCCCACCGTTACCGATTTCTATAAGGCTTATTTTGCACCGCTGGCAGAAGCCATGGCTGCTGAAAAAGAAAAGAACCTGACTCTTGCTGTTGCCAAGTATCAGGAGCTTGCAACCCTGCTTGCAGATGACAACGTTGCAATTCCGAATTCCCTGCTCGAGGGCATTATCTCGACTGCCTTCTATTCAGGTGACCTGCAGACCGCAGCAACCTATTGCACCAACCATGTCGATATTGAAGCTCTTGCAGACAGCGAATTCAAAACCCTTTGCGAGGCTGTTCAGTTTTCTGATGCAGCCATGCAGAAGGCAAGCGCAGTTATGCAGCAGGCTTACTATTCCGGCTACTACGGCACCGTTCCCACCTTCGAGGAGGTTTCCGCACAGTTTGATGCACTGCTGACCGAAGACAGCAACAAGTATGACAAGGCATTCAACTATTACAACCGCTTTGTCTGCGAAATTTATTTCTTTGCAGAGGATGAAGCATCCGCTGACAGACAGGTTGAATACCTTGAAAAGGTTCGCGAGCTGATTCCCGAGCAGATCTTCATTTACGGCTATTCCCTGCTGCAGCTGGCTGTAACCAACGGCGAATATGAAGAAGCAAGAACCCTTGCAAACGAATTGCTTGCCGTGAATGCCTATGATGACATTGCACTGAGCATCCTTGCAACCGTTGCCCGTATGGAGGGTGACCTTGAAGCAGCTGCTGCTTATGTGGAAAAGGGACTTTCCTACGAAAACGAATCCTACGAATGCGAACGTCAGCATGTGATTCTTTGCATGCTGAACGGCAACCTTGCTGATGCCTACGACAGTGTTGTTGCAATGTATGACAGAGGTCTTTCAACCATGACCGAATGCGAAACCATTGCTGTTTACTCTGCACTGTTCACCGATGCAGACGAAGCACAAAGAGCAAAGCTCGATGAAATCGTCAGCTACATCGAAAACGATCTGTACGGTGCCTACGGCTACACCTATTCCGATAACACCAAGGCTCTCATCGACGGCACCAAGACTGTCAACGATGTATTTATGACCGAGCCCTACGAACTTTGGTAAACAAAAAAAATGAACGGACCCCGAAAGGGGTCCGTTTTTCAGAAGGGCAGTTTTTTTGACACAAGGAGCAACCAAAGGAGGAAAACGGATGAAATTTATAACACCGTCTTATTATAGTGAATTTCAGTGCATTGCCGAAAAATGCACCGATAACTGCTGCATCGGCTGGGAAATCGGCATTGATGCTGACACGGCTTCGTTTTATCGTTCTGTGGGCGGTGATTTCGGCAAGCGTCTGCAGGAAAGCATCACCGAGGATGATACCTTTATTCTGCAGGGTGAGAGATGTCCGTTTCTCAACAACAAAAACCTTTGCGATATCATCATTCACTGCGGAAAAGACCATCTTTGTCAGATCTGCCGTGACCATCCCCGCTATTTTGAATGGTACGGTGATCTCAAGGAGGGGGGAATCGGGCTTTCGTGCGAGGAAGGTGCAAGGCTGATTCTTACCACCGATGCACTCACATACAGTGAATCGCAGACACAAGAGGATGCGGAAGAAATTGACGAAGAGCTGTTTCATTTTTTGTGCACCTTCCGCAAGCAGATTTTCGACTTGCTGGAGCATGAATGCATGCCCGTGTCCGAAAAGCTTTGCAAGGTGCTTTCGTTCGCCGAAAGCCTGCAGTTCATCATGGACAATCCGCAATTGCGTGATGATGCCTTTTCTGCACCCGTGTGTACAAAAAGCAAGGTATCAGCATCGCAGCTGACAGATCTACTTACCGATTTTGAACCGATTGACGCAAGCTGGACAGAAGCATTGCAAGCCCTGCAGAACAGTCTGCCGAGCGAATATCCTGCCGTCACAAAGCAGGAATCGCAATATCTTGTCAATCTGTGCCGTTATTTCTTGTGGCGGTATTTCTGCAAGGGTGTTTTTGACGGTGAAATCTTGTCCAAGGTCAAATTCGCCGTGGCGTCTGTCCTTGTTATCCGATTGCTGTGTGAAGGCAGCACGTCTCTTTCCGTTTGGATCGAAAAGGCAAAGCTGTATTCCAAGGAAATGGAATACAGTGACGAAAACAGAGAATTGCTTTATGATTACACCTACGAAAAGGAAATCCTTTCAACACCCTGCCTTTTGCGTCTGCTTGAGGAAATGCAGGCATAAAAAAAATCCGTCAAACGACGGATCTTTTTTTTACTTCAAGCCGTATTGCTTTCTTTTGCTCCATTTTTGTCCCCACTTGTTTGCCCAGCATTCGCAATAGAGCTTATAGTAGGAAACATTATTCTTAATGCGGTAATTCTTCAGGCAGTTGCACCAGAATGCACTGGGGATGGCAACAACAAACCAATACAGCGGTCCGAGCAGCAGACACTGAATGGTGTGACCGTATTCGTGAATCTGCGTGTTTTTGGTCCAGCCCTCGTCACGGTCATCTGCCATAAAAATGAACAGACCGAGCGAAAGACCGCCCCAGTTGCCGGGAATGTAGGTGATGATGGCATTGCAGAATTTTTCGTGGCGGAATTTTTTGCGCAAAATCAGGTGAACAAGTCCGCCAATGAGGTTGACGGGGGCACCCCATGTCCATTGCACAAAATAAAACCAGAATTTTTCCCAGCCCTTGCAGGCAACGTGCTCAATTTCGTGCGGTCTTCTCAGCTTTGCTTTTTTCATTCTGCGTTCACCTCTGCTTTGTCAGACTTTTTGTTTTTGTAGAAGAAAATGCCTGCTGCCATCACAACAACGAAAACAATCAGATAAAACAGCACGGGGAAGCTGAATTCGCCGTTTTCCTTTGCGGCAAGGTAGGGCACATAGCCGTGTGCATACACCGCACAGAAGATAATGGCAACCGAGCTGATAACCGCCAACGCAGGCAGAACAAAGCGCTTGACGGGATGCAGGCCCTTTGCAGTTTTCATAAATGCGAAATAGATGGGAATATAGAATGCATACAGCGTGACAATCGGCAGCTCCGAGGAGTCAAAGCTGAAAACGCCGAACCATGAGTCGGGGCTCAGGTTTGCGCCGTAGAAGTAAACCACCCAGATTGCGGTAATCAGCAGCGCTGCAATGCCCGAGTTGGCGGGCATATTGGTTGCGTTATCAACCTGTGAAAAGATTTTCGGTGAGGGGCCGTGGTTTCTTGCAGCAAGGGCATACAGGCTTCTTGTGCAGCCGAGCATCAGTCCGTTGAGAGTGCCGAAGCAGGAAACCGCCACAAACAAATTCAGAATGTTGCCGATGACGGGGCCGAAGACATGAATGAATGCAACGGTTGCGCCGTCCTTCTGCAGCTCTTCAACGCTTGCACCGCCTGCAATACCGATGAAGTAAAGCACATAAACCGCAACAATCACAATGCCGCCGACGATGAGTGCAATGGGCAGGTTGCGCTTTGCGTTTTTCAGCTCCGCGTTGATGGAGGTTGCCATGATCCAGCCCTCATAGGCAAAGGCCGTGGCAACGATGGCGCTGAAGAAGGTGCTGCCCGAGCCTGTGCCGACCGCAAAGTTGTGGGCAAGAATGCTCAGGTCAGGCTGCTCGGCAGACATATGGGTAAGACCGTAAATCGTGCCGACGACCATCATAAGCACAAGCGGAATGAGCTTGATAACGGTTGTACTGACCTGCAGCTTGCCTGCAAGCTTCGGGGAAAGACCGTTGATTGCAAAGCTCAGGCACAAAAACAGCAGCGCCAGGGTCATGGTTTCGGGGCCGCAATCAAGTCCGCCGTCGGCAACGCCGATGTGCAGGGCAAAGTCGGGATTGACCGAGCAGATGAAGGTGAGTGTGTATTTTGCAGTCACATAAACGAGCACAGACGAAATGGTCGGAGAATAAATGAATGCCATGAACCAGCCGACGTAGTAGGCAAACCTGTCGCCGACGGTGGCTTCGGCGTAGTCGGTCAGACCGTTGACCTTGGAGTAATTCTGTGCAAGCTGTGCAAAGGCAAGCACGTTGAACAGCATGATGGCACCGCCGACAAGCCATGCGGCAATACCCACGCTCATGTTGCCCTCGGTGACAACCAGAATGTTCTGTGCCTTAAAAAAGACACCCGAGCCGATGACGATGCCGACCACCATGCAGATGGCGGTCATCAGACCGTATTTTTTTTGCAATGTGTTGTTTTCCATAAGCTTCTCCGTTTCGGAACAAATTTACGACCATATTATACATACGAAATTCCTAAAAGTAAAGAAAAAACAAAAAAATAAAAAGGAATGATTGCACATTCTTCATACAGTGTGGTATAATTACTTCAAAATCATTCCGAAGGGAGCTAAAAAAATGAAAAAGATTTTATCTCTTGCTCTTGCAGTGATGCTTCTTGCAGGTACTGTTGTGATTGCCTTTGCCGAAGCCGACGGAACACCCCTGACGCTGGATGTGTCCACTCTTTCCAAATACATTTACCTCGGCCCCGAAGAGGATTATTATGATGAAGACGGTTATGTGCTGACAGGGGTCAAGGAGGATGCAGGCGTTTCTCTTTATGTGGACAGCAATCTTACCTTTTCGGATCTGAAGATTCTGAATCTGAATCCAAGAGATGATGCGGAAAATATATCGATCACAATTGACGGCAAAAATGAAATTATTGACAGAATTCAGTTCCGGGATGAAAATTTTGTTTTCAATGCGGCGGACGAGGACGCAACCCTGATTATACCTGATCTGAACGCCTATGGCGGCGACAGCGAGATTGTCTGGAACGGCGGCAATCTGGTGATGGAGTTTGAGACCGATGGCAACCGTCCGACTCTTGACTGCAGGCTTTTTACCCAGAACAGCGGCCATGTAAGGATTTCCAATAACTACTACTACCCCGTTGGGGGAGATATCACCCTCAACGGCGGCAGAATGGATGTTATCTGCACTGCGCTGAACAGGGAAGCCATTGACGGTGATGTTGTTATGAACACAGGAGCTCTGCTCACTGCCGAAGCTCCGAAGGGGGTCTTCTATCATATGTCCACCTTCTCCAAGGCAGAGGGCCTCGGTGCAGACTACTCCTTCTTTGTAAGATTTGATACCGAATCGGAATTCACCCCCGTTGCCGATGTCAAGAAAGCGCTGAAAGAAAAAACATATGCCGAAATCAAGGTCGATTATCACAAGCATCAGTTTGAGAACAACACCTGCATCTGCGGCCTTACCTGCAAGCATACCGATTTTGAAAACGGCCTTTGCACGGGCTGCGGTTACGGACTTGTTGCAGAAGAAGGCTCGTCTGTTGCATTTGACGGCAACACCGTTATCATCGGACAGGGCATGACTTCCGAACAGCTGCTTGCCATGGCAAATGATGCAGCTGTTCTCAAAAATGCCGACGGCACAGCAGCTGAAGCCGACAAAAAGCCCTGTACGGGGGCAGTGCTGACACTTGATTGCGGTGCTGAATTTGTGATTGTAGTTTTCGGTGACCTTGATGGCGACGGTGTGATTACGGCAAACGATGCCCGTTCGGCACTGCGTAATTCGGTCGGACTGGATTCCCTGAGCGATGCACAGCAGAAGGCTGCTGATGTCAATGCAGACGGCAGCATAACCTCTGCGGATGCACGCAACATTCTGCGTGCCGCTGTCGGGCTTCCCATGGAGGATCAATGATGCAAAAATGAGAACACACCGTCGGCAATGGCGGTGCATTCTTGTGTGATAAAATTTCTTTTCTTGAAAATTCTTGATTATTTTAATATTCCGGTGTAGTATATTTGATATAACGCAAAAAGAAAGGATGCCTTTTTTATGAATATGATTGACCCTACCGCTATGTTTAAGCTGTCGTACGGCTTGTTTGTTCTGAGCACCTCCCTGAACGGAAAGGACAACGGCTGCATCATCAACACCGCCATTCAGATTACCGACAACCCCAAGCGTATTCTTTTTGCGGTGAACAAGCAGAACCACACCAACGAAATGATAAAAGAAAGCGGCATTTTTGCCCTGTCCGTGCTCAGCGAGGACGCCCCCTTTGAGGTATTTCAGCATTTCGGCTTCCAAAGCGGCAGAGATACCGACAAGTTTGTGGATGAGCCTCTGCGCTGTGCAAACGGTGTTGCCTACGTCGGCGGTGTGACCAATGCCGTTTTTGCAGGCAAAATCGAGTCTTATCAGGATGTCGGCACCCACACGGTGTTTATTGCCGAGGTTGAAGAAGCCAAGGTGCTGTCAGATGTACCGAGTGCAACCTATGCTTATTATTTTGCAAACATCAAGCCCAAGCCGCAGCCCAAACCCACCGAAAAGAAGGCTTATGTCTGTAAAATCTGCGGTTATGTTTATGAGGGAGAGGAATTGCCTGCCGATTTCACCTGTCCGCTGTGCAAGCACCCTGCCTCCGATTTTGAGCCAATGAAATAATGATAAAAGCGAGGCAGCAAGCCTCGCTTTTTTGTTTGGTAAATTATGGTTTAGCTTACCGACGAAACCCCTCAAATCCTTGCCGCCCCTGAAAGGGGAGGTGGCGGCGAAGCCGTCGGAGGGGTTCAACCAAGTTTG
>JAZOWJ010000174.1:0-2326 GCA_045659125.1 Acutalibacteraceae bacterium | reverse complement strand
TGTTTCCTTTTTGCACTAATTTTTTTACATATATAAGCTTATTATATCACATATAATAATAAATATAAAGCATTTTTATTAAATTATTTAATTAAATTCATCATTTTTTTGCGTGTGGCAAAGCAGGCTTATCGGCAAAGCCGCTGAAGCATAATTTGTTTGTTCGTTTTTTGTTCGGTTTTGTCGAACAAAATGTGCTTTTGTCGCATCACTTGACAAGCAAAAAGGACTGATTTATAATCAAATTGGGAAAAATTGGCATAAGAAAACAGAATAAGTCCAATAAAAAGGACAGCAAATTAAAAAATCCATGAACATTTGTCTTGACAACACGGCAAAAATGCAGTACAATGCAATTGCAAACGAAAAAACAAATGTTCGATTGGAGGACTTTATTATGTCAGGTTTAAGTATTTTTCTTGTTGTATTTCAGGTTTTGATGGTTGCAGGAATCGTGTGGGCCATTCTCAACGAACAGCTTTTTGTGCAGATGGAAAACCGCATGTTTGACCGCATTGCTGCTTTTTTCAGAAATTTCCGCAAGCCCGAGCCCAAGCAGCCGACCGTAAAAAAGCTGCCCGTTGCCGTCGTGAGCGACGATGACGAATTTGAAAGATTCGCTCCGTTCGTTGCATAAATTCTGCTTTCTCCCTTTCTTTATCATCCATATTTTCCCGACCGCACCGATTTTCTGTCAGCTTTCTTGCAGGAAATCGGTGTGTGTCGTAAAAAAAGAAAGAAAAACCACGACAAATCTCTTGTTTTTTTTAAGGTTTGTCTATATAATAAACTCGGTTAAATTTGCGGATAAAATTTTAAGTCGGAGTTTATTATATATGGCAAGACAATTAACATATACAAATTACAGCACAGGAGCCCGCCGTCGCACGGCAGGCACGGTCGGCATTATTGTCGGCGCACTTCTTATCGGCATTATTTCTGTTGTGATTCTGCTTGCAAGCAACGATTTTGATGTTAAACGAGCACTCGGCATGCGTACCGAGGAGGACACCACCGTCTACGAGGCAGACTCCACATTGCCTGCCATGGCGGTTATTACCGCACCCAAGGATGTCTATTCCTTTTTGCTCATCTGCGGTGATGACGGGGAAGCGCTGTCCTTTATGGCAGAAATCACCGTCACCCTGAGCACAGCCGACATTACCGTCAATGCCGTTTCGTCACAGCAGCTTCTCACCTATAACGGCAGGTTGCTGACTGTTGAGGAAATGTTCCGCGAGCATTCCTATGACCTTGTCAGCTGCTACCGCGAAAACAGTCCGCTTGATTTTGACAAGTATCTTCGTCTGACCACCTCGCGCTTTAAAAAGCTGATGACCGAGCTCGGCCCGATCACAATCGACATTGAATATGACATTCCGTATGTGGTCGATGAAATCACCTACACCTTCCGCAAGGGAGAAAACGCGCTGACCAGCGACCTGCTTCTGAAATATATGACGCTTTCCGCAACAGGGGAGGCTTTGCTTGTCAATCAGGAAAAAGCCCTCTGCACCCTGCTTGAAACGCATTTCACAGATGCACTTGTTGAAGGCGGAGAGGATTATTTTTCGTCCTTTATTACCCATTTCAATACCGATATCAGCATCTATGACTATCTGGATGCATCCGGTATCATCAACACCTTGCTGCGGTCCGACCCGACCATAGCAAGCGATTAAGGAGAGATTTTATTTGCGTTTGCAAAAGGTTCTGATTGTGCTGCTGTCGTGTCTGCTGTTGTTTCTTATTTTTTGTCCGCAAACAACATTGGAACAGCTTGTGGCACCTGTAAGCAAGGCTTTTGATGACCTCAGTGAGGACTTCCGTTTTCGTTCGCTCGAAAAAAAGTATCCGTCCCTGCAGGAGCCTTCTTACATAACCTGGCAAACTGCAAGGCATTATTATGAGGCACTGTCCGACAAGGAAAAGCTTGCCTATCGTTGTATTTATAATGAAATTTTCACTCATCCCAATCGTATTACCGTGCCGCGGCTTACACGTGATGAGTTCAATACTGTTTTCGCTGCATTGCGCTATGACAATCCGCAGCTGTTGTTTTTAGCCGAGAGTGCCACCCTGCAGACAGCAGGCCTGTATTGCTATTTTGAGCCCAAATACTCGAAAAATTATTGGGATGCACGCGAAACGCTGGATGCCGTTATCCTGCAGGCGCAAAATGTGCTTGCGCAGTGCAATGAGACGGATGATTATTCCGTTCTGCTTTTTTTGCATGATTATCTGTGCAGCCACTGCACTTATGTTGATGTTATTGATTCGTGGCAATGCTACACAGCTCTGCTTGACGGTGAGGCTACCTGTGCAG
>JAZOWJ010000173.1:0-8654 GCA_045659125.1 Acutalibacteraceae bacterium | reverse complement strand
CTGCCGTTGATGATAAAAAGACAGGTCACATCATTGCTGACCGCGCTGTCATGCGGACGGGAAATTTTGACGTTATAAAAATCAAGTGCCATATTTTCTCCTTAAAATTCAAAATAATTTTTTTTGGAATAATCCCATTTTTCAAACCGCTGCAAGGGGTGACGGGGATTTCCGCTTTTGGTCAGTGTGCCGTAATAATACACCTTCACGCCGATGCTTTTGAACATGGCAAGCAGGGCCTGCCTGCCCTGACGCAGATGCTTGAGATTTTTGTCATCACCCCATGCACCCCATACCTCCCTGATGTTGTTTTCAAGCAGGTATTTTTTAATTTCTTCGATGTTTTCATCCGACAAGGACTGATTGAACGCATCCATGCGGTTTGCATCCGTTGCACGCTCGGGATAGGTGTTCAGCACACACCAGCCGTCTGCGCCGATGCGCTCGGAATGCCTGACAATGCGGTAGATGGTCATATCCGTGACCTCTTCCCTGGCTGCTGACGGATTCATGCACACCGCCACCAGCGGTGCACTTCCCTTTTTGCCCAACACAAAACGGTAGGGCATATACTCTGCAGGCACAATAAAATCAGGCTCGAGCCCCTGCGGATAGGCAAGTGTGTGTTCAGTTACCTTTGGTGCCATATTGCATCCTCCTTTTGCAAGCTTTTATTCAATCGTATCGAGGCTTGCGCCCTTGGTTTCCTTAACATTGCGTGCGAACAGCACAGCGGCAATGCAGACCGCAGGAATCGACACGGCCAGGCAAGCCCACCAGATGGGAATCAGTGTAATGCCTGCAATAATCGCGCCATAGCCCACGGCAAGACCGATAATAACAAGCAGTCCCTCTGCACCGACCACCGATGCACGGATATCGGTCGGCACCTTTTCGGTCATCATAACATTCATATAATCCCTGCCGATCCAGTAGGAGCCCTGATACAGCCCGGCAAGCGAGCCGACAAGATACGGATTCCAGCCCTTAAGAATACCAACAACAAACAGCACAAAGCCGACCACGCAGATAACAGAAAAGGCTGTGACGGTGGTTTTTCGGCCGAGCTTGTCGGCAATAAAGCCCGAAAGGAAGGTAATGGTTGCATAAATGACAGGCACCATGAAGAGTGCCTTTGTGATGGCACTTGTGCTCATCCCTGCCTGATGCATGGACGATTCAAAATACAGTGCAATGGCAGGCATTGCAGAATCAAAAATAATGTGTGCAATGATGAGCATTTTGGTGTCGCGGTTGGCAAAAATGTATTTTACACCGTTAAAAACACCCGACTGGTTGCGCTGTGCCTTTTTCTGCTGCCTGACAAGGGCCTTTTCGGCTTGCCTTTCTTCATACGGGCGGGAAAGATAAGCAATGCGGTCATTGACAAACACCTTGGTGTCCTTCGCAAACAGAAGCACAAGGCAGACCGCAACAAAGCCGATAAGTGACGGCACAAGGAAGATTTCACGCCATTTGGCGGCATCATTTCCCATGAGCAGATCACGCAGGGTCGGAATCAGGATAACCCCTAAAATGCCGAAGCTTTTTAAGAAGCTGTAAATCTTTGCACGGTGCTTATCGGGTGCTTCCTCGAGTATATAAATGATTTGCATATCGTGTCCCATGAAGAAGCTGATAATTGCAAAGCCGACAAGAAACATAATATAGCTTGACGACAGATGAATCACAAGAAGTCCCAAAGCCATGCCGAGTGTGGACATAGCAAACAGCGGCTTTCTGCCGAGCTTATCGGCAAGCGCCTTGTAGAATGGTGTAAAAATACCGAGCACATAGGTAAACACACCGATGCCCGAATGGAAGGCAAGTCCGTCCTCATAGGTATAATATTTACCCATAAACGGATTGTTCACAAAGAATTCCGTCACAAACGAGGATTGCACCGTAACGGTCAGATTGCTTGTAACCTCATCAAGAATGTTTACAATGGCAATGAGCACAAGCATAACAAGAAAATAGCGGCTTGTCATGCCGTTTGCCTGCATTTTCTGCAATCTTGAAAGCTCTCGCCGTTCACTTTTCAAAGCTTTTTCGGTCGTTTTCATGGCACCCTTTGTCCTTTCTCCTGCATTAACTCTACTTTATCACATTGTTTTCTTTTTTGCAAGAACACAGGCGGCCATGCACGAAACTTTTTTAAGCCCCGTAAAGCACAATCGGCACATCGCGCATTTTTGATTGACACATGTCTTTTCACTGCGTTATCATAAATGTAAATAAACATCTGAAAACGGAGGTCAATATGAAAAAATTTCTTGTAATTGCACTTGCTGTTCTGATTTCCCTTTCCTGCCTGCTTCCTGCGTTTGCAACGGCAACACAAGCCGATGCAGCCGTTGAAGCCGCAAATCCCGACATCTGCCTGTGGCCGACCCCGACATGGGTATGGGACAACCGAAACGGAAACCTGCAGACCCTTGAGGTGCGTGCATGGATCGAAGAAATCGGCGTAAAAAAGAACTACCTTGCCTGGGAAGGCTCACAGGTTATCTATCTCTGATAAACAAAAAAACGTCACGCGGAGAAAAACAAAAAATACCGCAGCCAATACGGCTGCAGATACTCATTCAATAAGGCTTGCAATATACTGCGCCATTTCTCCTACTGTTTTATACATCACAAAATCCGCTGCGGTCAATTTCACACCCAATGTCTTTTCAATTTCCGCAACCATGCACATGGTGTCAAAGGAAGTCATGCCCAAAGTAAATTTAAAGCTGTCCTCGCTCTTGATTTCGTCAGCTTCCACGTAATTTTCAATGATCTGAACAAGTCTTTCGAAGATTTGCATACTGTTTTTCCGTTCCTTTCTTCTTGTGTCAACTCAATTTTCTTCAATAATTCGCCCACTGTAATATCCGGATTTTCAGCACCTGCCAACAATGCCTTTTCGATTTTGCCGAAAAGAATACGCAGGTCATATTCAGCATTTTGCTCCCGACGATACTCAAAAATGAAATCCAGACCGCCATCGCAGCTTCTGTGACACACAGTCACATACAAAGGAATCATTGTAGCGCCGTTATTATACCAGATGCTTCTTACCGTTTTTTCCATTTCCTCGTTGATGGCTGCCGTTTTCATCATCGGCTGATAAGAAAGCCCGAAGCTGTCATAGGTTGAATCGAACCTGGCATCCTCGGGCATTGCCTTATGGCGCTGCTTGAGCATACCGAGGAATGAAAGTCCTGCGTGAAGATACATTTCATTCTGCACCTGCGAAATGATTTTTACCCCTTCGGCAAAGGTCACTTCCGGCTTGATGATACTGCGCACAGGCAGGAAGTTGATGCGCAGTCCGCCCGACTTCTTTTCCGCAACAGTACCTCTGCGGTTGATAATCATTTTAAAGGACACATCCTCCTGATTGTCGTTAAAGCAGGAAAGTGCCGTGCGGACACCCATTGAAATAAGCGAAAAAACAGAAAGATTTCTCTCTGTGCAGAGCTTCAGAAGCTTGTCGCTGTTTTCTGCAGACATGCTGAATCGGATTGTATCAGCATCCGGAAGTCCCGAATGAATATCTGCAAACCGTTGTCCCGGTTTTTTCAGCTGCTGTGCCTTCAGGCGGCTCTCAAGCATAAAATCCGTAAAAATCGGTTCTTCTGTTTTTGCAAGCGAATCATACCAATATTGCTTATCCTCCGCGCACTGCTGCGATGCCTCATAGGCAAGCTCTTTTTCAAGCACGGGAATATACTCCCGCATTGCAGCCGGATAAGCTGTTCCCTGCGTTCTGTGCTTATAAATCTCAATTATATCATTGATAAACACCTTCAGCGCATACGCATCCATTGCAAGGTGATGAATACGCATGAATATGCCATGATATCCGTCCTTGAAGCGAATGAGCGCAATTTTGTGTATCTCACAGCCAAACATCGGAATATTACTGCGCGAGAAAGCCGTCAGGCGCTCGTGCGCCTCATCCACAGTCAGGTCACTGAAATTCCAATCCTCAATGCTCAGCTCACTGTACGGTGTAACATATTGCAGAGGCTGCAGCTTTTTTCCCATCGCAAAGCGCAGGCGCATGGTGTCACAGCGTCTGACCGCCTCATAAATTGCAGCCTTCATCTCACCCTTATCATAGTCACCCTTCCAATAGTAACCGCAGCCAATGTTATTGACCGGATACCCTGCGCCGTATTTCAGTGACATCAGGTACATCATATTTTGTGAACCGCTCAGCGGATAAGCACGGACTGTTTGTCCGTTTTTGAGTTTTATCTCTTTCATCTGCATCTCCCTGCCTTAATAATAGAATTCCGTTCTTTTGATTTTCCCCGTGGATGTCCGTTCAAAGGGCTTTTCTCTGATTCTGAAATCATAAATTGCCCTGTCAGACGGCAGTGCCATGTTGACCTGATCCACAATTTCAGAAAGAATGCGCTTTATTTCATCGCCGTCTTTTCCGGCAAGAAAAACCGTATCCGGATGAATTTCAGCAATCAGCTTATCATTTTCGGCAAAAACAACAACCTCTTTTACTTCATTGAAGTCGGCAAATTGATTTTCCGTTTCTTCGGGAGAAATATTTTCTCCGTTGGAGAGAATGATAAGATTTTTTCTTCTTCCGACAAGGTAAATGTGCTTGTCCTTTATATATCCGAGGTCACCTGTGTGCAGAAAGCCGTCGGCAGTGAAAGCACTTGCGGTTTCCTCGGGCATTTTATAGTAGCCCTTCATAACACTGGGCCCCTTGACCTGTATTTCACCGTCAACGCACCTGACCTCATCCACACCGATCAGCCTGCCGTTTGAATACTTGTTATTTTCGGAAAAATCCGAGGTCGTGATGCGCGGACTGCATTCACTCATACCATATCCCTGTCTTGCGGTTATTCCGTATTCTGCAAGAGAATCAATAATCGCCTGACTTAAAAACGCACTGCCGGCAATCATTCTTCTGAAGTTTCTGCCGACAACCCTTTCAGCCGCCTCTCGTTTGGAAAGACCGGGATTTCTTCTTTCAACAACCTTGATTTTTGTCAATACAGACTTACACATGGCAGGAACAATGCGCATGATGGTGGGCTCAAAAATCAGTATATTTTTATAAAGCTCACTCATCTCACCGTTGATACAAAGACAGCCGCCGTCGTAAGCTGTTTTCAGCACATCACAGGCATAACAAAAAACGTGATGCATCGGCAGCACCGAAAAGCTCACATCGTGCTCATCCATGCTGTAAGCATCGTAGCTTGAGTTTGCCGCAAGGCTGCGATTGGTCAGCATAACCCCCTTTCGCTTGCCTGTTGTGCCTGATGTGTAAATGATGAGTGCGCATTCGTCAGGCTGCAAAACAACATCAGAAAGTGATGCCGATGCTGAGGCTGAATCAAAGCAACGGAATATGCCTTCAAACCACTCTCTGTCACCCAAAGAAATAATCTGCCTGAGCCCTGCATAATTTTCGTTTATTTTTTCAGCCTTTTCAAGGAATGCATCTTCACAGAACAAGATATCAATATCAGCATCCGCAAAAAGAACTGTTGCCTCCTCAACCGTTATGTCCGGTGCAAAAGGAACAACCGTGTTGCCGCTGAAGATCATACCGGTCAGGCAAGCAATATATTCATAGCTGGTTTTTCCGATAAAGCCGATATGCCTGTGCTGTGTGCTGTTCGCTCTTATATATCTGCAAACAGCCAGACAATCCTCATAAAATTCCTTATAGCTTTTTATTGCAACCCTTTCATCAATAATATATCTGCAAAAATCTCTGTCTGCGAATTTTTCAACCGATGCTTCCATAAGCTGTCTGACAGTTTCCGGTTTTCTGTTCAACGTATTATCACTCCTGTGTGCTTTGACTGCATTTTTATTTATAGAAACGGCAAAGATCATTATTTAAATTATACAATTTATGTTGTTGCATCATTGCCTGATATATGAACAAACTGTTAACATTGCAACATCGTGTTGCAACATTTTTTTGCAAAAATGCTTCAGACGATGCAATTATCCCCTTTCAGGTTGCAAATGCAACAATTTGCTTTTTATTGATGCACAACAAAAAAATGCAAATCAACCATCGCAAGCTTCAATAAAAACAGCAATCCCTGCTTACTTGAATAAGCAGGGATTTTTTTCTGAAAGGCTTAATATTTTATATCCGTTCCGATGAATGCGACATTGTTGAAATCAGAAGGATGGGTGCGGATGATATAGTCAATATAGGAATCAATGAGCTTTGCCGTGAAAATATAGCCCATCGGATTCATGTGACCGTGCAGGAAGTATTTTTTGCGGAACTCTTCATCATACACAGGACCATATTCATAAAGATCGATCACATAAGAATTATCAAAATGCTCTGCCAGCGCATACAGCGCCGCACGCATGCCCTGTGCCCTTTCCTGCTCACCCCAGACTGTATCACGGGGCATGGTAACAAAAAAGAATTTTGCATCGGGGCTTATCTGCTTGTAGCGTCGGATGATTTCGGCATAATAGCTGATGAACGGCCGCTCACCGTCAAGTTCGGTTGCGGTGATATCCTGCGCACTGCCGATTTTCATACCTGCATTAAGGATGTCGTTCACACCAAGCGCAATCACATAAGCCTGACAGGCCTTGTCCTTGCTCCACAAATCATTCTCATCCGCAAAGCTGTCAAGATACCATTTTGCGGTCATACCGCCACGCGAGAAGTTAAATGCGGTCAGGCCATTGCTGCGGGCAATGTACTGCCCCCATGAATATTCATACAAATCGTGATAGCCGCGGTTGCCGTTTTCGTCAACCGTTTCAAACTCTCCCGAGGAAAGGCTGTCGCCGATGAAGGCAATTCTTCTGAAAATGGCCGTGTTGCTGTAAGAAGCAACCAGATTATCCAACGGTTTTTCCGTGCACATAACAAAACCTCCTGTATCCTTTTTTTTCATTATACTTCTTCAAAAAATCAATTGCAACAAAAACAATTATTGCTTTTCGGAAAATACAAGTGTATAATTTAATTAAAAGATTTTTTACGGAGACGGTTTTATGGCAAAAAAAATAGTTATTGCAATTTCAGTTGTGATTGCGGCGGTGCTTCTTGTTGTGCTGCTGTTGTTTTGCAAGCCCACAACCATACACGTTGATTTTGACACCGTAGTAAACGAAATGCGGCCTGTTCACAACATCGGCAGAATGGCCGACTATGAGCTGAACAGCCAAATGAACCGCTACTACACCGAAGCAAACATGACCTCCTGCAGAACACATGACATCAACTGCACCGACATTTACAAGATTTTCCCCGATTTTTCAAAGGATGTCAATGACGAAGAAGCCTATGATTTTACCGAAAGCGACAAGGTGATGGCGGCCATCGTCGATGCCGGCATGGAGCCGTTTTTCCGCTTCGGCATCAGCTGGAGTGATCCCGAAATTTCAAGAAAACACCTGCAGCCGCCTGCCGATTTCAGCAAATGGGCACAAATATGCGAGCATATTATTCTGCACTACAACGAGGGCTGGGCAAACGGCTTCCGCTATGACATTCAATACTGGGAAATCTACAACGAGCCCGACTGTCAGCCTGTGCCGAGCGAAAACAACTTCTGGCAGGGCACGCCCGAGGAATTCTACGAGCTGTATGACCTGACAGCAAAATACCTGAAAAATAAATTTCCTGCTCTTAAAATCGGCGGCTACGGCTCATGCGGCTTTTATGCACTGACCAAAACCAACGCAGTCAACACAGGGTCAAGTCCGCAAAATCAGTATTTTATTGAATTCTTTGAGGGCTTCCTTGCGTACATCGCAGAGCACAACACCCCCATGGATTTTTTCACCTGGCACAGCTACACCACCACATGGAAAAATAAGCAATACATAGGCTATGTCAGGGATATGCTCTCCGCTGCCGGCTATGAAAACACGGAAATTATTGTGGATGAGTGGAACTTCAACCCCATGGAAAACGACAAAATTGACCGCCGCTACGGTGCAAATCAGGCATCCATGCTCATTATGTTCCAGCATGAGGGCATCGACATGGCACATTATTACTGCGCCAATTACTGGCCCGAGTCCGTGCATGCAGGTATGTTCGTAAAGGACGGCATCCCCTCCTCGGCATACTACGGCTTCCTGGCATTCGGGCAGATGTTTGCACTCGGCAATCAGGCAGTCATCACAAACAAATCTCTCCCTGAGGACCTGTATGCGCTTGCTGCAACAGGAGAAGACGGCCAGGCGCTTCTACTGTCCAACATATCCGAGAAAAAGGACCGCAAGCTGAAAATTGATGCAGGCGACTACACGGTTGACAAATGCATGACCGTGAACGAAAGCTGCGAATGGGTCGAAATTCCCCTGCCCGACAAAATCGAAAGCGGCGAAATGCTGTATATTACATTCAAAAAATAACAAGACCTGCAAAAACAACGGGGCTGCATCATGCAGCCCCGTTGTTTTTATCATTTTTGTATAAAAGCAAATTACAGCGCAACGGCCTTTTCAACAAGCTCAAAGGCCTTCTGCACAACTGCTTCGTCGCCGTCCTCAAGGCCTAAGAGCGGTGCTCTGACCGAGCCGAAGTCCTTGCCGGTGCGCTTCTTGGTTTCCACAATGCGGGCCAGTTTCTCCTCGTCGGTGGTCAGGGGCTTTTCGCACACCACGTCGCAGCCCAGCTCCATGGC
>JAZOWJ010000172.1:0-2049 GCA_045659125.1 Acutalibacteraceae bacterium | reverse complement strand
CGGCTCGGGGCCTGTCAACACAGGTCTTTTTGCCACCATGGTGCAGCGCGGTGATATCAAAACCGTTGTCTGCGGACATGACCATATCAACGACACCGAGGGTGAATATCTCGGCATTAAGCTGACCTACGATGCAGGTCTTGGCTATGACGGCTACTGTGCAGGGGATCTGCGTGGCGGCCGTGTGGTTGAAATTGATGAAAATGACCCGTGGAATGTAAAAACATACATGGTGCGTTCCTCGGAATGCGTTGAAAATTACGAATATGAAAGCACACTGATGTGAGGTACATTATGAAAAAAGCATTTTTTGACCATATCGTCCATGGCGGCGACTACAACCCCGAGCAATGGATCCGCACACCTGAAATTTGGGACGAGGATATGCGCCTGATGAAGCTTTCTCATGTGAACAGCGCAAGCGTGGGCATTTTCTCGTGGGCCATTTTAGAGCCTGAGGAGGGTGTTTATAATTTTGAATGGCTCGACACCATGCTCGATAAAATGCATGCAAACGGCATTGATGCCATTCTTGCCACGCCGTCGGGTGCAAGACCGCACTGGCTGAGTGACAAATACCCCGAGGTGCTGCGTGTGGAGGAAAACGGCATTCGCAATGAATTCGGTGTTCGCCATAACCACTGCCTGACAAGCCCTGTTTATCGCGAAAAGGTGCGCAATATGAACCGCATCCTTGCCGAGCGCTACGGCAAGCATCCTGCTGTGAAAATGTGGCACATTTCAAACGAATACTGCGGAGAATGCCATTGCGAGCTGTGTCAGAAAGCATTTCAGGAATGGCTCAAGGTGGAATATCACAACGATCTTGACGAGCTCAACCGTCAGTGGTGGAATAATTTCTGGTCGCACACCATCACCGATTGGAGTCAGATCCGATCTCCGAAATACAGGGGAGAGGTCTGCTCGTCACCGCTTGTGCTTGCGTGGAAGCGCTTTGTGTCTGACAGCCATATCTCGTTCTTTGAAAACGAAATTGCTCCGCTTCGTGAAATTACCCCCGATATTCCCGTCACCGCAAACCTTATGCGTATGTATACGGGCATTGATTATCAGAAGCTGGCGAAAAAGCTTGACCTTGTTTCGTGGGATAACTACCCTGCATGGGACAAGGGCAACAACGATTACGAATCCCTTGAAACCGCATTCGTGCACGATGTGTTCCGCAGCATGAAGGACGGACAGCCCTTTTTTATGATGGAAAGCACACCGTCCCTGGTCAACTGGCATCCCATCAACAAGCTGCCCCGTCCCGGCATGCAGCAGCTTTCCGCCATGCAGGCAATCGCCCACGGCTCGGACAGTGTGCAGTATTTCCAATGGCGCAAAAGCCGCGGCAGCCACGAAAAATTCCACGGTGCGGTGGTGGATCATTGCGGCCATGAGAACACCCGTGTTTTCCGCGATGTGACCAACACAGGCAAGGCAATCGAAAAGCTTTCCGCTGTGGTCGGCGCAACCTGCAACAGCAGGGTTGCTATTGTGTATGACTGGGAAAACCGCTGGGCAACGGATGCGTTCTGCGGCTTCAACAACGAGCATCGCAACTATCTCGGCGAGTGTATGCGTTGGTATGCACCGTTCAGAAAACGCGGCATCAGCACGGATGTGATTCCCATGGATGCCGATTTCGGCAAATATGACCTTGTGATTGCCCCGTTTTTGTATATGCTTAAAAACGGCACCAAGGAGCGCATTGAACAGTATGTTGCCAACGGCGGTAATTTTGTGGCAACGTACCTTACGGGTGTTGTGGATAAGGACGATTTGTGCTACCTTGGCGGCTGGCCTGCAGAGGAGCTTAAAAATGTGTTCGGCATTTGGATGGAGGAAACCGACTCCCTGCCCGAAAATGTGAAAAACAGAGCCACATTCAACGGCAAGGAATATGAAATTCACCATGTGTGCGATATTATCCATGCAAACACCGCAAAGGTGCTCGGCGAATACAAGGATGATTTCTATGCAGGACTGCCGAGCGTCACCGTCAATCATTATAAAAACGGCAAGGCAAGTCGGAGGCCAAGCGGT
>JAZOWJ010000171.1:0-3248 GCA_045659125.1 Acutalibacteraceae bacterium | reverse complement strand
ATGCAGGCACTGTGCGAAGCACTGCCCGAATACGCTTATGTCGGTGTGGGCAGGGATGACGGCGACAAAAAAGGGGAATTCTCTGCCGTGTTTTACAAAAAGGATGCCTATGCTCTCCTTGACAGCGGCACGTTCTGGCTGAGTGAAACACCCGACAAGCCCGGCAAGGGATGGGATGCCGCCTGCGTGCGTGTCTGCTCGTGGGCAAAGCTCGAAAACAAGGAAAACGGAAAGATTTTCGTGCATTTCAACACCCATCTTGACCATGTGGGCCTTGTTGCCATGCAGAAGGGTGCCGAGCTTGTGACCAAAAAAGCGGCCGAAATCTGTCCCGATGCACCTGCGTTCTTCACAGGTGACTTCAATGTGACACCCGAATCTGCTCCCTATGCCACGGTGATTGCCAACGGCTTCAAAGATTCCCGTCTGCTTGCCCCCGAAACCGACAATGGCCCGACCTTCCATGCAGATGTGTTTGAAGAAGGCACACGCAAGGAATACCACAGCATCATTGACTATTGCTTCGTCAAGGGCGATATCAAAGTCAGATCCTACAATGTCATCCGCGAGCTGTATGACGGCAATCTCTATCCGTCCGACCATTATCCCGTGGTTGCGGAAATTGAATTTTAAGGGTGAGAAAAAATGAAAATCGTTCATCCGCTTCTGATTGAACAAAAAAAAGCAGCCGCCATGCAGCCGAAGCTGCGCTACGACGGAACAACAGATTTTGCAATCTGGCAAAAGCAGGGCAAGGAAAAATTAGCAGAGCTGCTCGGCCTGCACAATTTTGAAAAATGCGAGCCGCTGTTTGACAAGGAATACGAAAAGGAAGAAAACGGCATAAAAGAAATCCGCTTTACATTCCAGAGTGAAGAGGGCTATTTTGTCCCCTGCCATCTTGTGTATCCTGCCGATGCGAAAGAGCCGCTGCCCCTGATGGTCTGTCTGCAGGGCCATTCCACAGGCATGCACAACTCCCTTGGCAGACCCAAATATGAGGGCGATGCGGATTCCATCGGGCCGAATGTGCGCGATTTCTGCGTGCAGGCAGTCAAGCGCGGCTTTGCGGCAATTGCCCTTGAGCAGCGCTGCTTCGGCGAATGCGGCGGCACACCGAACCCCGATTGCTATGCAACCGCCATGGTGTCCATCGTGAACGGCAGAACGCTCATCGGAGAACGCGTCTGGGATGTCAGCCGTCTGCTTGACACGGTTGAGCAGCAATTCCCCTTTATTGACAAAAACCGTTTTTACTGCATGGGCAATTCAGGCGGCGGCACGGCAACAATTTATGCAGCAGCCCTGGAGGAGCGCATCAAGGCTGCCATTCCGTCGTGTGCGGTATGCACATACTCTGCATCCATTCTTGCGATGTATCACTGCTCGTGCAACTATATTCCGCAGATAGCACAGTGGTTTGACATGGGCGACCTGTGCGGCTTGTGTGCACCGCACCCGTTGTTGATTGTCAACGGCAGCGAGGACCCGATTTTCCCGTTGGAGGGCGCAAAGCAATGCGTAGAGCTGGCAAAGCAGCTGTACAAGGCTGCAGGTGCCGAACAGAATGTGCAGCATTGCATCGGCAACGGCGGACATCGCTATTATGCCGACGAGGCCTGGCCGATGTTTATGAATATGACATAATTTAAGAGGCTGTTGCGAAACAGCCTCTTTTTTGCGGCTCAAATTTCGGTTCAGCGGTCGGCGAGCGTAAAACCATAATAATGATATATCCGCTTGCAGCGGATATGATATATCTTCGATATGATGAATGATATATTTTCCTTGCGGAAAATATGGAGGGTCGCTGACGCTCCGATTTATAAATTCTTTTATAGAGCGAAGCGCAACCAAGCGACAGCTTCCGAAATATTTGCAACGCAAATATATCACACGCGAAGCGTATATCACCACACCGCAGGTGTGATATCATTCGCACCAAAGGTGCGTATATCATTTTATGGTTTATGCAATAAACCGTAATTTATTGTCATCCCATCGGTTTTTGCTCGTTGATAAACACGCGGAACAACGGCAGGCAGGCATTGAAAAAGCGCTTGTAGGCTCTGCAATAGTCCTCACTTTGCTGTGTACGCTTGCAGCCGCCTGCACGGCACATGGGATAAATATTACATTTTTTACAACGGTCGGGTATCTTCAGGCTTTCTCTTATGAATTGCCTTGCGGTGTCTGATTTTTCCATGGTCAAAAAATCCGTGTCCCTGATATTGCCTAAAAAATATTCGTCCGTGCAATAGAAGTCACAAGGGTAGATATTGCCGTTGGCTTCGGCAACGAACTGATGCGAGCAATGTCCCTTGATGCCGCACTGCTCGGTGGGATGGCCGAGATACAGCCGCACCCAGTTGTCAAACTGACGAATGCTCATGTAATCATGCCGCACATAGTCCTTGACATAAAGATTAAATGTTTTAATCAGAAAATCCGCATACTGCTCTGCGGTCATATACAGTTCACTCTGCTCGTTTGAATCAAACGGACGAAGGCACGGAATAAACTGCAAGAAACGAAAACCCTTGGAACGGAAATATTTGTAGATTTTTTCGCCGTTGTCGGCACAAAAGCCTGTTAAAACGGTGAGAATATTGAATTCAACCTTGTGCTTTTTCAGCAGCTCGGCGGTGGTGATGATTTTATAAAACGCATTCTGCCCGTCGGGTCGCTTGCGGAATTTGTTGCCGTCAAAATCGCCGTCGAGTGACAGCCCGACAAGAAAATTATTTTCACGCAAAAAGGCTGCCCACTCGGCATCGATGACCGTACCGTTGGTTTGCATGGAATAAAAGATGCGGCTTTTTTTCATATTCAGGCGATTGACCGTATCAACAAAGAAACGGAAAAAATCCAGCCCCGACAAGGTCGGCTCACCGCCCTGAAAGGCAAAGGCCACACTTTCCCCTGCAGCATAATCAAGTGCTTTTGCAATGAGAATTTCGGCTGTTTCTTCTGTCATTTTGCCGAAGCCGAGATGCTCGCGGTGCTCGGCAACATCACGGTAAAAGCAATATTCGCATGAGAGATTGCACAAAGAAGAAGCGGGTTTGATCATCAATGAAAGCGGCGGCATAAAATCAGCTCCTTTTCTGTTCGGAGTACATAAATTATGGTTTATTGCATAAACCATAAAATGATATACGCCCCGATGGGGCGAATGATATCACACCTGTGGTGTGGTGATATACGCTTCGCGTGTGATATATTTGCGTTGCAAATATTGCGGAAGC
>JAZOWJ010000170.1:0-7712 GCA_045659125.1 Acutalibacteraceae bacterium | reverse complement strand
CATCCTCCGTGCTCGGTATCGACCTGCTGGGTGCCGCATTCTCGGGTGACATTCTGCTTGAAGCCGACTCCATGAATAACTTCCTCAACTATTTTCTTAGCACCGGCAATCTGTTTGAAGATGACAGCGTGACCGTGTTCCTGCTGACTCTCGTTGAGCTGATGAATCAGCTGAAGCTGCTGGGTGTAACCGGTTCGGCTCTGACTGCTGTTGTCGATACGATCAAGACCGACGTTATTCCGCCCATCGTGCGCGATACCTTCGCTTCCATGCCCTCCTACTGGTCCATGGTTCCCGTTGAATATTACGAAAAGGCCGTTGAGTTCGTTTTCGGTGATTGCAAAGAAGAATATGCAAAGATGATCGAAAAGACCGACGATTTCTATAAGAACGTGCAGCTGACGGTTGAAGAAGACATGAAGGCATTCAAGGCACAGGGCATTGATTTCCACATTTTTGTTAAGTATAATTTCCCCGATTATCCCATCTATGAAGGCTCCAATGCACAGGGTGACGGTACCACAAGTGCAGTTCGTCAGGGCTTCGGTGGTGATTATGCTCCCTATGGCGAAGTATTCTCCGATGAATATGTCAATTCTCTGACCGACAAGACCTATCTTTCTCCCGACCTCAAGGTCAATGCCGCCACCTGCCTGTTCCCCGAAAATACATGGTTCATCAAGAACCTGCATCATGATAAGTTCCCCAATGTTATCAACAACTTTGCAATGGACATCATGAACAAGAATATCTGCGTTTCTGACGGCATTTATTCCGCATTCCAGGAATATGTGGACGGCGAATTTGTTGTTATTGAAGGCACCGACGAGGATGCAGTAGGCAGCAAGAAAAACTTCTTCCGGCTCATCATTGATTTCTTCAAATCCCTCATTGATGTTCTCAAAAAGCTGTTCAACGGCGAAATTGCGCTGTAAATATCCCCCTCCAAAAGGACATTATTACTTAATAGTGTCCTTTTTTATGCATTATTATTGCTTTTTGTCGTTATTTGTGGTAAAATACAGGTACAAAAGGAGGAATTTACATGAAAAAGATCATCTCTGCTTTTCTGGTTCTGGTTCTCGCATTCGCCTGCCTGGTGCCCGCGTTTGCAGAAGACACGGAGCATCCTACCATTTACATTACCGGTGCACAGACCTGCAAGCTTGTGAAAGCCGACGGCTCACAGCTGTATCCGCTTGTGGATGATGTGGAAGCAATGGATGTAATCAAGCAAGCCCTTGTGCCTTGCCTCAAGAAGCTTGTCAAGGGCATGCTTACCGATGATTACAAGGAATATGCACAGGAATTTTACAATGTTTTTGTGCCTATTTATGAAGATATGGCTTTGGATGTCAACGGTGAAGTCAGCGACGGCAGTCATCCCGAATACACCATTTACACCTGCAATATTCCGAAAAAAACAAAAAACTATAATGAATATGACTATCAATTCTGGTACGACTGGCGCATTTCTCCCATGGCTGCTGCCGCTCAGTTGAAGGAATATATTGACATGGTGCTCGCTGCGACGGGTGAAAAGAAGGTCAATGTTCTGGGCAGATGCTACGGTTCAAATGTGATTGCCGCGTATCTTACCAAGTATGAAGAACATGCACTGGCCACGGTGGATGATGTTGCCTATCTGTCCTCTTCCGTAATCGGAATTGATATGCTGACGGCGCTGTTTACGGGTAACATCAGACTTGACGGCGATGCAATCGACAATTTCCTGAATTACTACCTGGATAAGGAGAATTTAATTGAGGATGCCGATCTGAATCTGTTCCTGGTCACAGCACTCGAGCTGTTCCGTGAAATCAAAACCCTTGATCTGACGGGAGCTGCAATTGAGTTACTCATCAGCCGCCTGAAAACAGATCTCATTCCGCCACTTCTGCGCGACACCTACGGCTCTATGCCATCTTACTGGTCCATGGTCACCCCTGAAAGCTATGAAGAAGCAAGGGATTTCATTTTTGCCGACTGCAAGGAGACCTATGCAAAGCTGATTGAAAAGACAGATGATTATCATTACAATGTTCAGCTTGATGCAGAAGAAAAAATGCTGGAACTCAAAGATAAAGGCATTGATTTTTACATCCTTGTAAAATACAATTTCCCCGATTATCCTATTTATTCGGGTGCAGCTTGCCTCGGCGACGGCAATACAAGCTGCCTGCGTCAGGGATTCGGCGGTGAATATGCTGACTTCGGCACGGTTTTCCCGCAGGATTATATTGATTCGCTTGAAGACAAAACCTATCTTTCCGCTGACCTGAAAATCAATGCCGCAACCTGTCTGTTCCCGGAAAACACATGGTTCATCAAAAACATGCACCATGAAACATTCCCGTATCCCATCAACCGCCTTGCTTTGGATGTGATGAACAACGAAGCGGTCGTCAGCGACGGCAGATATCCTGCTGTGCAGGAATATGTTGCTGACGGCAATAAGCTCATTCCCGTTGAAACCACCGATGCTGATGCCGTTACTGAAAACAAGAGCATTTTCAAAATGATTATGGACTTCTTCAAAACCCTCATGGATGTGCTCAAGAAGCTTTTTAACGGCGAAATCAGTCTGTAAGCAGGTGTCTTTTGATCTGAATTATGCATAAACAAACCACACTGCAGTGTTTGCTTGAAGTGCGGTTTTGTCTGATCAATCAGGGGAGACCAATCATAGAACCGTCCCCTGATTGGTCTTCCGTCTCATCGTTGATTTCTTCAAATCCCTCATTGATGTTCTCAAAAAGCTGTTCAACGGCGAAATTGCGCTGTAAGACCTTGGTGAAAAAAGGATAAATAAAAAATGACCGACTGCTTTCCGTTTGGTTTGCAGTCGGTTTTTTGCTTATGTTTTATGCTGTTACGGTGATTTCTGCTTGCACAGTCTGCGTTCCGTCCGAAACGGAAAGAACGAGCGTGCCGGGCTTGTCGGCTCGCACAATGGCAAGTGCCTGCCCGTGGTAGGTTGTGAAGGTGCCTGTGTGGTATTGCTCCTTCGTGCAGGGGTTTGCACTGCCGAAGGCAAGCAGGGTTCCGTTTTCAACCCTTGCGGTCAGGGTGCGGTCTGCGTTGCTTTCCGTCACGCCGTTTTCACCCTGCAGCGAAACAGGAATGTAAGCAATATCACCGACGCCAACGCAAGCTTCCTCGGGGGTCAGCACAATGCTGATTTCACCCCTTGCCGAGTGCATGATGCTGGTTGCAAGCAGCTTGCCGTTTTTGTCATACGCATAGGCAACAATGTCGCCGTCATAATAGCGGGTGTTAAAAACAGCCTTGCATTCCTTGGTCTTTTTTCTGCCTGCACTTGCGCCGTTGATTTTTATTTCCACGCTGTCTGCTGTGCTGTAAACCTCAACAACGGCCTTGTTGCCGTTGCAGCTTTTCCAGCTCCAGCTTTCAAAGGCATTTGTGCCTCTCCAGATGGATTTGGACGGTCTGATGCCGGGGTAGTTGACAGGCTGCACGGCAATCACGGGCTTGTCTGTTTTGCCCCAGACGGTCGAAGCGTATCGGCATGAGCCGTCGGGGATGCCGAGAATGTTGATGACACCGCCGCCGCCGATGATCCACGGATACGGACGGTTGAACGGCACACCGCCGTCATAGCTCCATGCTCCGATGCCTGCTTCACCGAGATAATCCCATGCCGTCCACATGAAATCACCGATGACCGTGGGATATTTTTTGACTGCCTCCCAGTTTTTGTAAATATCCTGCGGAAAGGTTTCCGAGCCGAACACAATGCGGTCGGGATATTTTTCAGCATCAATGGCATATCGGCCCGAGGCATAGTTGTAGCCGACGAGGTCAAGCTCCTTGAAAAACGGAGCGGCCTGCTTTTCAATAATCGAGAGATTTCCGAGTCCGTTCATAACAGGCCCGACAATGTTTGCAGCGGTGTTAAAAATCAGACTGCCGTTTTTGACCTTGCCGTCGCCCTTGTTAAGCTTCACATCCGTCACACCGCCATCGCCGCCGTTATAGAAGCCGCCGCCAATGGCCGCCATGGCAAGAATTGCAAGGTTGATGCCGCAGGTAACGGGACGCGTGCTGTCGAGCCTGTGAATCAGGTCAATCTGCTCCTTGCCGACCTTGCGACCCTTTTCGCTGCCGGGCTCGGCAACCTCATTGCCGATGGAATACATGATGACCGACGGATGGTTATAATCACGATTGACCATTGCGGTCACATCATCACGCCAGCAGGCTTCAAAATCCCTGCCGTAATCGTGGTAGGTTTTGCTCGAATACCACATATCATAGGTTTCGTCCATAACGAGCATGCCGAGTCTGTCGCAGGCTGCAAGCAATGCCTTGGAGGCAGGATTGTGTGCACTGCGGATGGCATTGAAGCCGACCTGCTTCATGATGCGCACTCTGCGCTCCTCGCTTTTTGCATAGGTTGCAGCACCTAAAATGCCGTTGTCATGGTGAATGCAACCGCCGCGCAGCTGCTTTTTCTTTCCGTTAATGAAAAATCCGTTTTTGTTCCATTCGATTTTGCGGATGCCGAACACCTCTTGCGCGGTGTCCTGTTCCGTTTCGTCAACGGACAGGGTGACACGGCAGGTGTAAAGGCTCGGGCTTTCATCGTCCCACAGCCTGGCATCGGGAATTTCGATTGTGCAATCCGTGCCCGAGCCTGTTGCAACGGTTTTTTCTCCGTCCAGAATTGCAACAGCCACCTCGCCGTCCGTGCAGTCGGTTTCCACACGGATAACGGCAGGGGAGATCGACAGCGTTGTCACACGCACTCCCTCGAAGCGGATGTGCTGCTTTGCAGCCGTCCACAGCCACACGGGACGGTAAATGCCGCCGCCTGTATACCAACGGGAATTCGGCAGCCTTGAATTGTCGGCAATAACAAGAATTTCATTTTCCTCTCCGTAACGAAGCGCATTCAGCGCAACCGTAAAGCCTGTGTAGCCGTAGGCATGAAAAGCAATCTGTTCACCGTTGAGATAAACAGACGCATTTTTGTAAATTCCCTCAAATTCAAGCAGGGCTGTCTGCTCCTGCATGCTCGCAGGCGCAAAAAAGGTTTTTCTGTATTCATATTTTCCGCCCGGGAAATACCCGTGTCCGCCGTCGGAATAAGCAGGATCCCTTTGCTGCAGAATCTGCGCATCATGCGGCAGGGTAACAGCCGTGCATTCCTTTTCGCCGGCATAACGGAAAATCCAGTTTTCATTGAAGCTTTGTTTTTTCATTTCCATACCCCCTTGGTTGCTTTTATTATATTCCATCGCCTGCATTTTTACAAGAGGCAGATCGGTTTTGCGGAGGGGCAGCTGTTTTTTTATTCACACTCCGCCTTGAGGGAATTTCTGACAAATAAGAGAAAAAATAATAAAATTAAATGCTGTGAAAAATAAATGCCGTAATTTGTGCGAATTGTCAATTGCACAAAATCGGCGGTGCGTGTATAATAAAAGTATAATGCCTATGCAGTATATAATAAAAAAGCCAATCACTTCGGACGGTTTTGTGATTGGCTCTAAAATACAACAAAAGCAGCCAATCATAGAACCGTCCCCTGATTGAACTTAATATTTATAATGTCGGAAAAGAACTGATAGAAATTATTTGGGACGGTGATTAAGATGGAGATTATGAAAAAATCCACAATTCTTGTAATCTGGCTCTATGCAATTTTGACAGCTATTGTTTTTAGTTTCACTTTTTCCGGAGTTATTTCTACCACAATGTACAGTTTTGCAATAGATAAAAGCGGCCTTGTTTATGTAGGACATGAAACCGAAATTGCCGTCTATGACAACGGGGTTGAAGTTCACTCTATTGCACCGCAAACCTCACGAGGTTATGAATTTACAATCGATGAAAATGATAACATCATTCTTGCGGCGGCAGGTACGGTCTACAAAATGGATCTGCAAGGGAATATTTTGGTTAAGTGGAAAGATTACGGAAATTCAATGTATGATGAGATTCATGCCATGCGAAAGCATTATACTGCTGCAGACGGTACGGAGTATACCGCCCGTTATCCGCTTGGCCGCACGCAAATCGAATCTGAAAATGGTGTGGTTTGGAAGATGAAACTGACAGATTATGCTGTTCGCCTGCTCAAAATTGCAATCAACATTCTTTTTCCTGTTGTTATTGTTCGGGAGGTATTTCGAGCCGGAAGAAAGATAGATAAGGGGACAGTTAGAACCAATCAGGGCAGAATAGAGGGTTCTCTGTCCTGACGAAAAACAGCTGTCCGACGGAACAAATTAAAAGTTTTTTGTTCCGCCCTACTCCGAGTTTCTGCATACCGCCGAGGATGATTTCAGCATCCACCGCGTTCATCTTCGGCGGTATTTTAGTTTAGTCCTCTCATCTTGCGCCGAACATCCCTGCAGTGGATTCTCCCACTACCCTCGGCGCAGGGAAAGGGTTGATTGAGGGCAGCCCAAAAACAGAACCGACCCTTATCCTGTTTTTGTTGTGCCCTGTATCCTGATAGATCTTAAAATCCTTTGAAAGGAGACGTAAAAATGGCTTCCGATTTTATGAAACATCTTGCAGAGATGAAAAAACTGTTGGGCGGCAAAGGGCCGTTTAAAGATCTGCATAATTTTTTACATACAGAAGAAAATCTGAAACGCTGTGAGCCGTTTGAAGAACTTAACCGAAAATATGTTACACTCTACAGGCAATATGCCGATTCATATGCGGAACTGACGCAAGGTCTGGAAGAAAAAGCAGTGCGTGTCGAATTTGCAAAAGGCGGAGAAACCTTGCACAGAGGATATTATTCTCCGAGTGTTGCCGATTTGCATGTAGGCGGCGCAAACAGAGGTCGGCTGCTCAAACGCACACCCAAAGATGACAGTTTTGACTATCGCTATCTGTTTGATGACGAGGGCAAAATGCTTTGCGCTTGTAAATACGCAAGTTTCGGTAATGAACGCGTACTCTATCAGACCGAGGTTTTTCTGTATCAGGGGGACAAAGTTCTGACCCTGTCATACGAAAGCAAGTACAGGGAATTGACCGTAATAACCGAATGTTTGTATGAAAACGCAAAGCTACTGCGTTATGAATATGCTTCTCTAACACCTGCTCTGAGAACAGACTCCTGCAATCAGATTGAGGTTGAAGAATTTTCTTATGAAAACGGCTTGATGCGCATATTGGAAAGGTATCGCTATAGGCCCGAACTTCATTCGCTTGATCACTGCCGACTCACCTTTGAACGGGATGCAGATGACTTTTTGTCTGCTTACACATTTGAAGAATTCGACGCCTTTGTGCAACGCCCGCCACAAAAATATCCTGTTTTGGTAAAACGAAAATAACCGCAATGACAGGACATGGGATTGTAAAGGAGGGCAACAGGGCATAAGATGTGTCTTGACAAACCGCCCTGTTTCGGGTATTATTGTTTCTGCGAGCGGAATGGGCAGTCGCGTTTGTTCGTTGACGATTTATCACCGTCATTTTTCTGAACAGATGAGGAAAGTCCGGGCATCACAGAGCAGGGTAACGGCTAACGGCCGCCGAGGGTGACCTCCGGGATAGTGCAACAGAGATATACCGCCGGTTTTTTCCGGTAAGGGTGGAAAGGCGAGGTAAGAGCTCACCGTGCGTCCTGGTAACAGGACGGACCTGTAAACCCTACCCGATGCAACACCGACCGGGGAGTTTGCCGGACAGCGATTTTTCGCATCCCCAAAGGGTGGCTAGAG
>JAZOWJ010000169.1:0-1053 GCA_045659125.1 Acutalibacteraceae bacterium | reverse complement strand
CTCCTATGGTAGATATTTCTATTCTACCATAGGAGGGTGTTTTTTTCTATTGTCCGTTTTTTACGGACTTGTGCAAGGACAGGCTGTGTCGGTTTTTTATCTTCCGTTGACGGTTTCAACAAGGGTGTAATAGAAATCCTCGAAGCTGGTGGGGTAGTCAATGGTGCCGCAGAAGTCGAAGTGGTCAAAGCCCACCATGGGATCCATGTAATACCATCTGCCGGGCTCAATTGCATTGCCTGCTTGCTTTTCAGCAGAATAGCTCAATGCTGTGTCTGCGTTGTTGGCAGGGTAAATTGCACTTGCATACGGCACGATGCCGTCGTTGAGAGCCCAGTTCTCGTCCATGTAAATGCCGTCAATGGTTTTGCCTTCGAGTGTACCGAGAATGGTTGAGGTCGGGAAGAACATCATGAAGGTGGACAGAATCGGAATCTGTGTATTGAAAACAGTTTTTTCGGTTGCGATGGTGGTGTAGGAATAATAATAGGTATAGGGAGAAAGCTTGATGCGCTCGTTGAGCTCTGCCGCACCGCGCAGGGTCATGTCATAGCCGCAGTTGTCGCCTGTTGTGGCAAAATTGTTGATTGCGGAAAGGCTGAGCTTTGCACGCTTCTGGTCCTCTTTTGCAGTCAGACCGAAGTGCCCCAGCTGCACATCCCACATCATGGCCTCTCTGCCGAACAGAACACCGACGAGGTTTGCAACAAAGCCAATGAGTATCATAAGCGGCTTGCAGTCGTGAATCATGTTTGCGATGGGGGAGCCGTTGTGCACACCTGCAAAGGTAATAACGGCATGGATGCTCTTTTCGTGTCCGCCTGTGAACAGGGGGGAGGTTTCGTCACCTGTTGCGGCAATTTCTGCTTCGTCACCGTAAGCCATCAGGGATGCAAACAGGCGCACTGCAGGGCCGCCGAAGGAGTGACCGACAAGGTTGATGGGCGTTTCGCAATCCCAGGGCTCACCCATGAGGATGCGGTCGGAATAGTCATAGCCGTAGCGGTCATGGTTGTGCTCTGCGGAATGGGCTGCACCGTAGTGAACCACGGT
>JAZOWJ010000168.1:0-5970 GCA_045659125.1 Acutalibacteraceae bacterium | reverse complement strand
GGTCATAATCCTTGCCCTTATTCTTACCGAACCATTCATTCAGCCCTCTTGACTTGCTTGCAACGGAAACCAAGGAAACATAACGGTTGCCACGGTTAATTCCGAGCACCTTGGAGATCGGACCGATCTGATGAGTGGGATACAGCTCACCGTTGCGGTTCTGGAAGTTATAAAGTCTGCCGTGGATGTTTTCTCTGCCGAGTGAGATTTCATCACGAAGGTCATGTCTGTAACCACCCTCGCAGTTGACGATTTCGCCGAACAGACCTTCCTTGACCATCTTGAACACAGCCATTTCCTTGCGGTCATAGCAGCAGTTTTCAAGCAGCATGCAGAACTTGCCCGTGCGCTCACTTGTGCGAACCATTTCCCAGCATTCTTCAATTGATGCGGCACCGCCGACCTCCATGGCAACATTCAAACCTGCATTCATACCTGCAATTGCAATCTTTGCATGGGTAATCCATGTGGTTGCAACAAACAAAGCATCCAGCTCTTCATTTGCAAGCATTTCTTTATAATCTGTATAACCGTGAACCTCATAATCCATACCGGGTACAGATTCAACAATATCAATACCTTCTTCGACGCGTTCGGGAACCTTGTCGCAGACAGCCGGACAAACAACCCCCGGAACCTGCAAAAGCAGTCCAAGCATACCGCGTCCCCTGCCGCCAAGACCGACCGCGCCGATTCTAACCTTTTTCAATTCTGACATATCCTTTTCCTCCGTATGTTCATTTAAATTTTAGTATAGCATAGCTTTACAGTAAATTCCATACTTTTATTAAAAAAAATAAGATTGACAAAAAGAAAATTTTATAATATGGTAATGGTGGTGATGAAAATGAAATTATTTAAAAACGCAAAAGTAATCTTTGAAAACGAAATCAAAAATGTTTCTGTTCTTGTTGACAACGGCAAAATTGTTAACATTGCAGCATGCATCGATGAAAAAAATGCAGAAATCATTGACTGCAAGGGGAATTATCTTGCTCCCGGCTTTGCTGACATTCATGTACACGGCGGCGGTGGCTTTTCGGCCATGAGTGAAGATCCTGACGAAATCGTAAAAATGTGCGAAGCACATGCTTACAGAGGAACAACAAGCATTGCCCCGACTACCCTTGCTGCCCCTGTCAAGCAGCTGCAAAAGGCAATTGACAACATCACAAGTGCGATGGAAAAATGTCCGATGATACGCGGTATTCATCTGGAGGGGCCGTTCATTTCCATGAAGATGAAGGGAGCACAGAGCCCTGACAATATTCTGCCGCCTACAAAAGAAAACTATATGGCGCTGCTTGATTATTCCGATAAAATCGTTATGATGGGTGCAGCTCCCGAGCTTGACGGATCTTTCGAGCTTGCAGAAGAAATGAAAAAAAGAGGCATTGTTGCATCCTGTGCCCATTCCGATTGCACCTATGAAATTGCCGAAGAAGCTCTTGAACACGGCTTCAGTGATGTGACACATCTGTATTCCGCATGCTCTGCCATGCGCAAAAACGGCATTTTCCGCGAGGTCGGCGTGGTGGAAGCAGCCCTTGCAAATGATGGCTACACAACCCAGTTCATTGCAGACCTGCGTCACCTGCCGGCAGGTGCGCTCAAGCTCATTTACAAATGCAAGGGTGCTGACAAGGCATACTGCATAACAGACGGTCTTGAATATGCCGCTACAGACATGGAAGAAGGCACCGTCATCATGCAGGAAAACGGACTTGCCGTTGTGTATGAAGACAATGTAATGAAGCTTGCTGATCGCTCGTGTCTTGCAGGCAGTGTTGCGACAAGCAATATACTTGTGAGAAATCTTTGGAAAATTTGCGGTATTGCGCTTACAGAGGTTATCAAAATGGCATCCACAACACCTCTGAAGGTCATCGGCCAGGATAAAACAAAGGGCAGAATCGAAATTGGCTATGACAGCGATTTTGTTATTTTCGATGATGATGTAAATGTGAAATATGTTTGCGTCGGTGACAGAGAAATCCGCAACGAGCTGTAAAGTGCATAAAAAAATCAAGGACAAACTCCGATTTGGGGTTTGTCCTTCTGTTTTTATTCAGCTATTTCTTGTTCTTTTTTTGCCTTACGCTTGGGAAGATAGAATTTTTTGACAAGATACCATACAACACCGACAGGGATAAAACAAATCACAATCAGAACGATTTTATCAATCGGAATCCAATCGAAAACTTCACTGCCGATGATAGTGAACAAAATTACGCGCCATGAGATGCCGACCACCGAAAGAATTGCATACTGCCAGAACTTACAGCCGGAGGCTCCGTAAAACAAGCTTACAAAATCAATCGGAAAGGCAGGAACTGCACGAATCCCGAGAATAACAGCTGCGTTATTCTGAATATTCTTTTCAAGTAATTTTTTACCTGCAGGCTTTTTTTCAAGCATTCTCTTAACCGCTTCATACCCCAGAAAATGACCGAGCAGATACGTAACACAAACTTCAATAAGAATGCCGAACAAATTAACTGCAACAGCAAGACCTTTCGGTAAAATCATCCCAACGGCAACATACACCAAGGATGCAGGCACAACAAACACAAGAGATTTAAGCAGATAGAGTCCCAAAACAACGAGAATAATCAGCCACTGTTTATCTGTAAAAGAAACAAGCGATACAACGTCGATTGTGGACAGAGCATCATAATTAACGATGGCAATGACAAACAAGGTCATTGCCACCGCACATTTTACAATACTCAGAATAATATCTTTTTTTGTAAACATCAGTCTTTTTGTTCCTCGCCGGGTTTTCTGAACTGCGGAATTTCAACCTTATAAATCTCTTGCTTTTCGATGTCAATGGTCGGGATAATTACAGGCGGCATACCTGCATTGGTGGTCATGGTTGCAACGATGCTGCGAACAAAGGGAAACAGCTCGCGGAAGGATTCCACATGCAGTTTTTCCTTTGCAAGACCTTCTTCACATTCAAAAATACCAACCATTTCGACCGAAATCGAAAACTGAGCGGGGTTTTCCTTATCACTGACATCAACCGTAAACACGCCACGGCAAAGATTGCCCTTTGTGTAGCCGCAATTGTAGGAATACTTGTTGGTCAGTTCAATCTTTTTGTTAGGAGCAAGGTTATTATTAAAGTGAAATTTTGTGCAACGATAACTTTTTAAGTTGACGGTTTTCATGCTTATTTGTTTTCCTCAGCGGGCTTTTTCTTCTGATGCATGAGAATCTTATCAAACGGGAAATAAGCAATGAACTGAACGGTAGAGCAAACTGCTGTTGCAATGGTAAGAGCAAGACCGCTGCCAAGGCCGAACTTTTCAACACAAAGCTGGAACACTACGGGATTCAACCATGCAGAAAAAACGATAAGAGCGACGGTAAAGGCAATGTAAATAGGAAGAATGATTGCAGTATTTGCATCGGAATTGAAGGTTTTTTTCTTATTGATGAAGAAAGAAACAATCTGTGCGAGAATGTTTGCGACGTTTGCAGAAATGAACAGTGCAAGACCGCAGCGTTCACCTTCAATAACGGGATAATCAAATACGAACCAATGGAAAGCAGTTTCACTCAAAGCCTTGATTGCAGGAATGTTGTAAAGAATTGCAAGGGATACGACCTGCACGATGCAAGCACCAAGGCTTACAACGATGAATTTCACAAACTGCCAGAGGGTTTTGATCTTCTCGCCTTTTGCTTCTGCGCTTTTGTCAAGTTTTTCTAAGATTGCCATAATTATGTACCTTTCCTTTTCAATTTATTTCATATAATCGGCTTTGCGTTTTTGGGAACTGCAAAGCGAATGGCCTTGGGAAGAACTGTTGCGGTAAGCTTCTGTGTGGGCAGCATTTCGCCGTCGAGACATGCTTCAAACTTCGGATCGGTTGTTTCAAGCTCAACCGTTTTGCCTCTGCGGTAAATGATGTACTTGGCAAACTTCGGGTCTGCAAGATGTCTGCCGTTTTTGTAGGGTCCGAGCAGTGCAGGGAATTTCAATCGGGAAAGCGGCTTGACAAGACAAACATCCATATAACCGTCATCATTGGTTGCATCCGGACCGCAACGGTAAGCACCGCCGACATACTGGCAGTTTGCACAGGTGCAAAGCAGGAATTCACCGTCGGGATTCAGGGTTTCGCCGTCCACCTTAACAACACAATTGTTACGCATACCACTGACAAGACCCTTGATAATACCTGTTGTGTAGGCATTGTTTCCGCCGATAATGGGCTTTCTCTTAACTGCGATCATGGTGCTGCAGACAATACTGTCAAAGCCGAAATTGAGCACATTGATTGCATAATGACCATTGCCGCAATCAATGATATCGATTTCCTTTTCTTCGCCGTTGATGAGCGCATCAATATCCATGAACGGCTGAATACCGCCATAATATTTTACAAAGTCATTGCCGCTGCCGCAGGGATAAACGGTCATGCTGGCATTGGCAAAGCCAACACATCCGGAGGCCACCTCGTTGATGGTGCCATCACCGCCACAGGCATAAAAACGCACCTTTTCATCCGGATTCTTTGTACAGTAATCACGGATAAAATTTGTAGCATCACGCGAACCCTTGGTTTCATAAAAATCATAGGCAATGGCATCATATTTTTTGAGAGCTGAAAGGATCTCAGCCTTGGAATCAGTCTTCCCTGCCATAGGGTTGATGATGAAAATATGTTTCATGTTTTTTACTCCTTATACAAAGGTGAAACTTACTGCTGCCAGCAGCATACCTGTAAAATATGTACCGCTGTTGCAACGAAGCACCCATTTTTCATGTCTTATAAACTTATGCGTAGTCAGGAAATAGTCGGATATCATAAACAGCACAAGGCCTGCAGAAAGCAGAATCATGTGAATGCCGCCGACAGCAGAAGCAACTGCCATAGAAAGCATACCGTGAGAGGTAACGGTGGTCACGTAAATCGGCATAAGAATACCGGTTGATTTGAAATCGACTTTTTTTGTAAAATGCAGGATATAAAATATACTTGCTACAAGAACGGTCAGCGGAATTGCCCACCAGACCTGCCCGAATGTAACTGCGTTCTTTGCAGCAACAGTAATCAGGTGCGCTACGAAAAATGCATTGCCGATCATAAATGAAATGCCGCCGTACAGGAAGCTGAACAGCAAAAGCACATCGCCCAGCCATGAGAAGAAAAAGGCTGCTATGCAAAGGAAAAACAGCGGTTGACTCCAATAGCCGTTTCTGTGGGACTCAAAAAGAAAATAACCAAGGAACATGGTTGCCATGATGCATTTGTTCACAACACGGCGCTTATGATTTCCGCTGGTTTCGGAAAAGAAATAACAGACAAGAACAATCAGATATGCTACACAAAAAATAATTCTCGGCAGATCCATATTTCCTCCGTTTTATCCGATAATATCACCGCGTGCATTAAACAAAGGCAGCTTTTCAAGATAAATGATGTCTTCACGGGTCTGCGCATCACCTTCAGCAAGAATGCACATTTTACCGCAAACCTCACCGCCGGTACGGGACACCAGCTCTTCAAGTGCATGCAGTGATTCACCTGTGGAAATAACATCGTCAACAAGAAGGATCTTCTTACCCTTCATCAGCTCTGCGTCAGCAGTATCAAGATAAAGTCTTTGCTCTTTTGCGGTTGTGATGGACTGGACCTTAACCTCAAGCACACCCGTCATATACAGTTTGGGAGCCTTACGGGCAAGCATGTATTTTTTATCACCCTTCTGACGAGCCATTTCATGCACAAGCGGAATTCCCTTTGCTTCAGCGGTCAGAATGTAATCATATTCAGGAGCCTTTTCCAGCAAAGCCTTTGCACAGGCAACGGTCAGCTCTGCGTCACCGAAAATAACGAATGCACCGATATAAAGCTCGTCGGTCAAACGACAAAGAGGTAATTTGCGGTCTACGCCTGCAATGTTCATTGCATATTCCATAATAATCCCTCACATTCAGAAAAAATTAAGTAT
>JAZOWJ010000167.1:0-6741 GCA_045659125.1 Acutalibacteraceae bacterium | reverse complement strand
GCCGACAGGCGCTCTTGACAGTGAAACAAGTGTGCAGATCATGAACATCCTGAAGGAAATTTCCAAGGATCGACTGATTATCATGGTCACACACAACCCCGAGCTTGCCGAAGAATATTCCAACCGCATCATCCGTTTTGCTGACGGTGTTGTTGTGGATGACACAAATCCGTTCACCCCTGAAGAGGAAGCTGCAGAGCTTGAAGCACTGGCTGCTGATGCACAAACGGAAAAAGGCAAAAGCGGCATGTCCTTTAAAACTGCGTTGACCCTGAGCCTGCAGAATCTCATGACCAAAAGAGCACGTACGATTCTGACTGCATTTGCAGGCAGCATCGGCATTATCGGCATTGCGCTGATTCTTGCACTTTCGACAGGTATCAACAATTATATTGACCGCATTCAGGAAGAAACCATGCTGTCGATTCCCATTACGGTTGAGCAGCAGGCACTTGACACTGATGCACTGATGTCCTCCATGACAGGCATCGGACAGCAAATGATGGAAGCAGAGCGTGAAATGGATGGTGTTTATGTTAACACCGCAATGAAAGAAATGCTCAAGGCTTTTCTTGCTGAGGCTTCCGTCAACAACCTGACCAGCTTCCGTCAGTATGTGGAGGATAATCGTGAGGTGTTCGACAAGCTCTGCAACGAAATCACCTATAACTACAGCACGACGCTCAACATTTACAAGGCAGACACAACAAACGGCGTTGTACAGGTCAATCCGACCACCTTCATGCAGGATGCTTCCGCAATGGCAGGCGGCATGGGCGGCATGGGCGATATGGGTGCCATGATGCCGAGCAGCTCCATGATGAATATGAATATGTGGACGCAGCTGATCGGTGACGAAGAGCTGATGGATATGCAGTATGACCTTGTGGCAGGCAAATTCCCGACCGACAAAACAGAGGTTGTGCTGATTGTTGACCCCACCTATTCCATGAATGAGCTCGTGCAATATGCGCTCGGCCTTAAGGATATGGCTAATTTCACGGATGAGCTGATGAAGGTTTTCACCGAAGCGGAAGAGGGTGCAGAAGCAAACGTTGAACAGATTAAATATTCGTTCGATGAAATTCTTGATATGCGTTTCAAGCTGGTGCTCAATTCCGATTGCTTTGTTTATAATGATGAAACAAAATGCTGGGATGATTACAGAGAAAACAGCCTGTTCATCCGCGATGCTGTCAACAACGGACTTGAGCTGAAAATCGTCGGCATCCTTTGCCCCGATGCAGACCTGACACTTTCCACAAGTCCGGGCGGTATCGGATTCACCTCCGACTTGATGAACTGGGCAATTGAAGAAACCGCCAACAGCGAGGTTGTCAGGCAGCAGCTTGCACAGCCGAACATGAACATTCTGACGGGCACCGAATTTGCAAACACCAATCTTTCGGATATCCGCCTTGCTGATATTGATTTTTCAAAAATCGACATGAACAAGCTCGATATCACTCCGTTCATGAGCATGATGGCAGACATGGACATGGAATCGATGGATATGTCAAGCATGACAGATATGTCCTCAGTCATGGATTTCTCCACCATGACACCCCTGATGCAGACCATGATGGAAAAATTCCTGACAGAGGATCAGGCAAATGCAATCAAGAAGGCCTATCTTGAAAGCGTTGCATCTGACGACACCTACACAAGCAACCTGCAGAAGATGGGATATGCAAATGTGCTGACACCGACCTCCGTTTATTTGTATCCCAAGGATTTTGCGACAAAAGCAGAGCTTGAAGAGGTCATCGACTATTACAACACACAGGTTGAAGCGCTCGGTTTTGATTCCTACACCATTCAGGTGACGGACTTTATCGGCATTCTGCTTGACAGCGTCACCTCCATTCTGAACATCGTTACCTATGTGCTTGTTGCTTTCGTTGCCATTTCACTTGTTGTTTCGTCTATTATGATCGGCATTATCACTTATATTTCCGTGCTTGAACGAACCAAGGAAATCGGTATTCTGCGCAGTATCGGCGCATCGAAAAAGGATGTTTCGCGTGTTTTCAATGCGGAAACGGTCATCGTCGGTCTTACCTCGGGTTGCCTGGGCATCATAGTCACATTACTTCTTGAAATCCCAATCAATCTCGTGCTGAAATATCTTACAACCGTAAAGGCAGCAGCATCCCTTTCCCCTGTTGCAGCCATTGTGCTCATCGGCATCAGTGTTCTGCTTTCGTTTGTTGCAGGTCTGATTCCCTCGGGTCTTGCCGCAAAGAAGGATCCTGTTGAAGCACTGCGTACGGATTGATAAGCAAAAAAAGAATCCCTCGAACCTCTGTGTTCGGGGGATTTTTCATGCACTGATTAAATTTCGTATCCGCATTCCCTGAGGTCATCGAGAAAGAAGTCATACATGACCTTGCCCTCGGCAGTCTTGTATCTGCCGACGGAATCGGGGCGCATCGGAATTTTGGCAATTTTTCTGTCAAGGAAAGCACCCATTTTTTCAAGTGTCTCATCCTGATTGAAAACCATGTCCTCAAAACGAAGACGCAGGATATGCTTCGGGTCGGGTGTGGCATTCATAAGCTCTCTCTGGTATTTCCAGGAAAGTGCACGCTGCTCACGCACATCGTCGGTGGCAGGCATTTCAATGTGAAAACGAGCCATATCGTCGGTCACATGGCCGCCTAAAATGCAATCACGGGGATCGCGCACCCAATGAATGTAATGTATTTCGGGGAACATTTTAACGATCCACGGATAGCAAAGGGTGGTTTCGGGAATCTTCCACCCCTTGTCAGGCGCATCACTCGACAAAACGGAGTGCAGATATTCCTCAATGAGTGTTTTGAACTCTGCAGTGGGCTCCATGGAAAGCACCTTGGAAAAATCCCACTTGAGATCGCCCTCATATTTCACATAATCGCCGAATACGGCGCAGGCCTGATACATTTTTTCAGGAGGTACAAGATCCCATGAGACATTCAAGGGCTCTCCCATAAAAAATCCGCTTTCAGCGAGTGTATTGGAAACGGCACGAGTGCCCGAATGGCCTCTGCCGATGACGGTTACCATCATGTTAAACACATCCTTTCGCATGGATTATAGCATTAAAAATGTCGTTATGCAACATCTTTTTTGTTTTGTTATTGACTTGCAGATTGCTTTATTATATAGTTAAATAAATATGCAATAAAAAAGAAGGTGCAGCATGAACAACATCTTCAGACAGAATAATCTTGTTTCAAAGCAAGACCGCGAAAAGACCTTCGGCACAAAGGGTGCGGTCGTGTGGCTGACGGGTCTTTCGGGCTCGGGCAAGAGCACGATTGCTGTGAAAGCAGAAAAGCTGCTGACCGATCAGGGCTATCGTTGTTATTTATTGGATGGTGACAATTTAAGATTGGGCCTGAATTCCGACCTCGGTTTTTCGGATACAGATCGCACGGAAAACATCCGCAGAATCTCGCATGTGGCGGCATTGTTTGCACACAGCGGCTGCATTTGCTTTGTGAGTGCAATTTCACCGTTTGCAAAGGACAGAGAAGTTGCAAAACAGGCAGCCAAAGCGATGGATGTCGCTTTCTTTGAAATATTTGTCGATACATCCGTTGAGGAATGCATCAAGCGCGACACAAAAGGGCTCTACAAAAAAGCCATAAACGGTGAAATCAAGGATTTCACAGGCATTTCCTCCCCCTATGAAGCACCGCAGGAGCCGTTTTTGCACATTGACACACTTTCCTGCACACCCGACGAAGCTGCTGCACAGGTTTGCGACCTGTTGCATTTATATCAGCAGCTCGGCTCAATGTGTGCTTCCATCTGCGAGGTAAGCATAAAAGCAGGGGAAGAAATACTCGATGTTTACAACTCGGACTTTGCCGTGCAGACAAAGGACGATAAATCTCCCCTGACGCAGGCGGATTTGCGTGCAAACAAGGTGATTGTGGATTTCCTGGCAAGCAGGTATCCTGATATTGCGATTTTGTCCGAGGAAACAAAGGACACGGGGGAACGAAGAAAAAATCCGTTCTGCTTTGTAGTCGATCCTCTGGACGGAACAAAGGAATTTGTGAAACGCAACGGTGAATTCACCGTCAACATCGGGCTTTGCGCTTACGGCAAGCCGATATTGGGTGCGGTGTATGCACCGGTTACAAATACACTGTGGTATGCTTGCGTCGGCAGCGGTGCATACACACAAGAAGCTGCTTGCAAATCATATTTTAATGAAAATAACCGCATTTTTGTGTCTGACAAAACGGATGGCTTTACCGTCATGGCGAGCCGTTCCCACGCAGACGAAAGGCTTGCAAAAATTCTTGACAGCAATGCTGAACGCATCAGCCAAACCGTCAGCGCAGGCTCGTCCTTAAAGGGATGCCTGATTGCCGAGGGAAAAGCGGACATTTACTACCGCACGGGACTGACAAGCGAATGGGACACCTGCGCCATGCACTGCGTAGTCGAGCAGGCAGGCGGTGTTTTAAGGCAGCTTGACCACACACCGCTGGTTTACAACCGCATCAATATACTCAACGACAAGGGTTTTTACATTCTCAACCGCCCTGAAAATACACTGGAATGAGGAAAAAAACAAATGATGACGCATCTTGATAATTTAGAGAGCAAGAGCATACACATTCTGCGTGAAGCCTACAACCGCTTCGGCAATCTCTGCATGCTGTGGTCCATCGGCAAGGACTCCACGGTTTTGCTCGCCCTTGCAAGAAAGGCATTTTTCGGTCATGTGCCGTTTCCGCTTGTGCACATTGACACGCACTACAAAATTCCCGAAATGATTGAATACCGTGACCGCCTTGCACGCGAATGGAAGCTTGACATGGTATACGGTGAAAATGTTACGGCTCTCGAGCAGAAAAAGACCTTCCCCGACGGCAACTGCACACGCATTGAATGCTGCAAGAACTTAAAGACGGAAGCACTGCGTTGCACCCTTTCGGGTGAATGGCCGCGTTACAGAATGAACCATGATACAGGTCTTTATGAACTCGATGAAAACACCGAGCCGTATACGGGTGTTATTGTCGGTGTGCGTGCCGACGAGGAAGGCAGCCGTTCCAAGGAGCGCTATTTTTCGCCTCGCGACAAGAATAACGATTGGGACATCGGTGACCAGCCGCCCGAATTCTGGGGACAGTACAAAACCGATTTCAAGCCGGGCACACACATCCGCATTCATCCCCTGCTTGACTGGACGGAATTGGATGTCTGGGAATATATCCGCAGAGAAAATGTGCCCGTCGTTCCGCTGTATTTCAATCAGGGGGACGGAAAACGTTATCGTTCTTTGGGCTGCTGGCCTTGCACGAGCCCCGTGGAATCGGATGCAGGAAACATTGACGAAATTATTGAAGAGCTCAAAACAGGTAAATTTGCAAATATAGCCGAGCGTTCGGGTCGAGCACAGGACAAGGAAGACGGCGGCGGATTGGAGGAGCTGCGTAAAGATGGCTACATGTAATATTGTTGACAACAAGGAAATGAACATTGTTATCGTCGGTCACGTTGACCACGGTAAAAGCACCGTCATCGGCAGACTTCTTGCCGATACCAACTCCCTGCCACAGGGCAAGCTCGATCAGATCAAGGCCCTTTGCAGAAGAACGGACAAGCCCTTTGAATATGCGTTCCTGCTGGATGCGCTCAAGGATGAACGCGCACAGGGTATTACCATTGACACCGCCCGTTGCTTCTTCAAGACCGAAAAAAGAAAATACATCATCATTGATGCACCCGGTCACATCGAATTTTTAAAGAATATGATCACAGGTGCTTCCCGTGCAGAAGCGGCATTGCTTGTCATTGACGCACACGAGGGCATTATGGAAAACTCGCGCAGACACGGCTACATGCTTTCCATGCTCGGCATCCGTCAGGTGGTTGTGCTTGTCAACAAGCTCGACCTGATCCCTGCAGAAGATCGTCAGCAGGTTTATGAGAATATTGTCGAAGAATACAGTGCATTTTTGCAGAATGTTGAAATCAAGCCACAGCATTTTATTCCGATTTCCGCAGTGGAAGGCTATAACATTGCAAGACAAGCCTCCGAGCTGCCGTGGTATGACGGCATAACCGTGCTGGAAGCACTCGATGCATTCAAGGAAATTGCAGACGGTGACGACCATGCGTTCCGCATGTGGGTACAGGATGTTTATAAATTCACCAACAGCCGTGACGAGCGTCGTATTATTGCAGGCACGGTCAGTGCAGGCAGACTGAATGTCGGTGACGAAGTGATGTTCCTGCCATCGGGCAAAAAGACAAAGGTGCACTCCATAGAAGGCTTCAACGAGCCTGTGCAGACAAGTGTTTCCACCGGCAAGGCAACAGGCTTCTGCATGACCGAGCAGATTTATGCAAAGCGCGGTGAGCTCTGCTGCAAAATCGGCGAACAGCCGCCGAGAACTGGCAGCCTTGTAAAAACAAGCATTTTCTGGCTCGGCAAGCAGCCGCTTGACACCGAAAAGGTATATAAAGTTAAAATCGGCTCTGCCGCTGTTGGTATGCGTGTGGAAAAAATTCTCGGTGTTCTCAATGCATCCACCCTTGAAAACAGTGAAAAGCAAACCGTTGACCGCCATGAGGTGGCACAGTGTCTGCTTCATTTTGAAAGACCGCTTGCCTTCGACCTTTCGGGTCAGTGTGCTGATACCTCCCGTTTTGTTATTGTGGATGACTACGAAATTGCAGGCGGCGGCATTATTACAGATGTTGAAGAAGACGAGGAAGTCGGGGGCCAAG
>JAZOWJ010000166.1:0-1849 GCA_045659125.1 Acutalibacteraceae bacterium | reverse complement strand
CACACCGCAGGTGTGATATCATGCGCCCCAACGGGGCGTATATCATTATTACGGTTTGCCCGATAAACCGTAATTTGCATTTTATATTGCAACTTTTTCTTATTTGCGATATAATAATTTAAAATCCACCATTGAGGTAATTTTATGGCAGGCACCATTCACAACATCGGCATTCTTGCGCACGTTGATGCAGGCAAGACCACACTGACCGAACAGCTTTTGTTCCTAACAGGGACACTGCGCACCGTCGGCAGCGTGGACGAGGGCACAACCGCAACCGACACCCTTTCTGTTGAAAAGCAGAGGGGTATTTCCGTGCGTGCGGCGGCAGCCTCCTGCGAATGGAACAACGTAAAAATCAACATCATCGACACACCGGGTCACATTGACTTTGCAGGTGAGGTCGAACGTGCCCTGTATGCACTCGACTATGCGGTTGTGGTGATTCCTGCCACAGAGGGTGTGCGTGCTCACACGGAAAGCATTCTGCATTCCCTGCAAAAGGCAAGCCTTCCCTTTGCCGTTTTTATCAACAAAACCGACCGCGCAGGCAGTGATGTGCAGTCTGTGCTGCGTGAATTAAAGGACGTCTGCGAGCAGGTATTTTTACCCTTATCGGCAATTGCAGATGAAGGCACACCGCAGGTGTCGGTATCCGCTTTATCAGATATGGCTTTTGCAAAAGCCGCAACCGAGGTGCTTGCCGACATCAATGAAGAGGCCGAGGAAGCATTTTTAAGCGACACATTTTTGACCAATGACCATGCAAGCCGACTTGTGCGACAGGAGATTGCAGCATGCAGGCTTGTTCCCGTTTTGTGCGGAAGTGCAAAGCTTGGTATCGGTGTGAGGGCGCTGGCAGATACACTGACTGCATTTTTACCCTCCTGTGACCGCAGAAAAACGGACGGGCTTTGCGGCATCATCTATAAAATTGAGCACGACAAAAGCATGGGAAAAATTGCCCACATCCGTTTATTCGGCGGAGAGCTTGAAAACAGACAGGAGGTTACTCTGTTTTCCCCCGAAGCCGCTGTGGTGCATGCGGACAGCGATGCGGTATCAATCGAAGAAGCGCCTCCTGTTAAAGAAAAAATTTCGCAAATCAAATCCTTTTCAGGTGCAAAACGCAATGACAGCGGCTTGATTCGTTGCGGTGATATTGCTGCCGTCAGCGGTCTTACAGGTGCCAAAACAGGAATGTTTGTAGGAAAAAACGGTATGGTGTCCGACACTGCGCTTGTACATCCGTTTTTGCGTGTGCGTGTGACCCCTGCAGACGGCGATGCACAAAAAATACCGACTCTTGCGGCGGCACTTAAAGAATTGTCAGACGAGGAGCCCTACCTCGATGCGAAATGGGAAAACGGTTTGACGGAAATCACCATCAACACCACGGGCAAAATCCAGCTTGAGGTGCTTGATAATCTCCTGAAAGAGCGCTATGACATAAAAGCCGCTTTTTCTCCTCCGACCGTGATTTACAAGGAAACCCCGACCACGACAGGCACGGGCGGTGCAAGATACACCATGCCGAAGCCCTGTTGGGCCTGCGTGGATTTCCATTTTGAGCCCATGCCGAGAGGCTACGGCGTATCCTACCACGGAAAGCTCCCCTTTGACCAATGTCAGTACCGCTATCAGGCACACATACACACCTCGTTTTTAAACACCTGCATACCGCAGGGCTTGTACGGCTGGGAGGTAACGGACTTTAAGTGCACCCTCATCGGCGGTGAGCATCATCTGATTCACACCCATCCGCTTGACTTTTTTGTAGCAACCCCGATGGCATTTATGAACACACTGCAGACAGCAGGCTCGACCATCCTTGAGCCGTTGCTGAAAA
>JAZOWJ010000165.1:0-1771 GCA_045659125.1 Acutalibacteraceae bacterium | reverse complement strand
CTAAGACCGCTTGGCCTCCGTCTTGGCGGACATTCCTCAAGCAGATTTGCTTGCACGGGCAGGGGAATGTGTATAAAGAACAGGCCGGGTATATTGCCGACAGTTTCCTTTGTTTTCTTGCTTACAGATCTGAACCACGCAACTGCTTCTTCGGTTACATAAGAATAGGTTTTCTTTTCGTCCTTATCCTGCCATGCACTGTCGAACAGCCAGAAACGGAAAATTTCCTTTGCATTGTCCGAGGAAAACAAGGGGAAATAGCAGGTGCCGACAGCATGAATGTATTCATTTTCTGTGGGCATTACACAATTGGGATAGCTGCTGTAAATTTCGGCAATTTCCTGCTTTGTAAGGCAGTTTATATCATCGTGGTTGCCAAAAATATAAACGAACGGAATGCCCCTTTTTTCAAGCGGAGCGATGATATGATCAATAGCTTTGATCATTCTTTTCTTTTCTCCTGCATCCGTTTTGACGGTATGCTTTGATCCAAAGCGTGCATCGCGCAGATGATTGCCGAGAACATTGTCACCGGTGAACACAACAAGGTCAGGCTTCACCTGATCATATACCTTATCGAGCATGGCAATCATGGTGTGGTTTGCAAAAGAAAGATCCTGCGGGTCACTGACCTGCATAACGGTCAGCCTGCCGTTTTTAAAGCAAATATTTTTCATCATTATGCGTTGTAACCAAGCTCGAAGGCTTTTTTGTTGAGTTCAACAAACTTGGGAGCCACAAGCTGCTCAATCTGTGCTACCCACTTGTCATATTCAATGTGGAAATACTTTGCAAGTCTGCCCATCAGAACGATGTTGACAGCCTTGGAGGAGCCAGCTTCATTTGCAAGGGAAAGTGCATCGAGTCCGTCAACGAAAGCACCCTGTGCGGTGATTTCGTCAAGAATATCATGGGGATACACAGCAGCACCTGTAATAACAGGCATGGGATCAATTTCCTGTGTGTTGACAATAATTTTGCCGTCTTTTTTCAGGCATTTTGCCCAACGGGCAGCTTCAAGCTTTTCAAAAGAGATAATGAAGTCTGCTTCACCGTCTTCAATGATGGGGGAAGCAACCTTGTCGCCAAAACGGACGTATGTAACAACGGAACCGCCTCGCTGGCTCATGCCGTGCACTTCGGAAACCTTGACATCATAGCCTTCATTCACAAGGAGATTACCGAGAACACGGCTGGCAAGAAGCGAGCCCTGTCCGCCGACACCGACGATCATAATGCTGGTTGTATTCATCTTAATAACCTCCTTATTCTTCAATAGCGCCGAAAGCGCAAAGCTGTTCGCAGACACCGCAGCCGACACAAAGTGTTGCATCAATGTGAGCCTTACCCTCAACCATGCTGATTGCAGGACAACCAATCTTCATGCACATTTTGCAGGAACGGCACTTGTCTGTATCAATTTTAACGGCAGGTTTTGCCTTAACGGATTTAAGAAGCACGCAAGGACGTCTGGAAATAATAACGGACGGTTCATCTGCAGCAAGCTCTTCCTTGATTGCAGTATCGCAGGCTTTGAGATCATAAGGATCAACCACACGAACACGCTTGATGCCGACAGCACGGCAAAGTGCTTCAAGGTCAATTTTAGCAGCAGGGTCACCCTTGATGTTGTAACCTGTGGTCGGATTCTGCTGATGACCGGTCATGCCGGTAATAGAGTTGTCAAGAATAATAACAAGAGAATGGGAATCGTTGTATGCGATATTCACAAGCCCCGCGATGCCCGAATGCATGAAGGTGGAGTCACCGA
>JAZOWJ010000164.1:0-13025 GCA_045659125.1 Acutalibacteraceae bacterium | reverse complement strand
ACGGCAATAAAATCCTTTGCCGTGATGCGTTTGGGACTGATATCATGCCAGATATTCATATTATTCTTCCTCCCCTTGTTCAGTCAATGCTGCCTGTATGCGTGCCTTGAGCGCCTCCACGCCCTCGCCGTTTTCGGACGAAAAGGCGATGGTTTCAAGTCCCGGCAGCTCTTCGGGAATTTCCTTTTCGCGTTTTGCACGCTCGGTCTTTTTGAGCTTGTCGCTCTTTGTCAGTGCAATCACAAAGGGCACACCTGCTGCGGTTAAAAAATCAATCATGGTTTTGTCATCCGCAGTGGGCTTGTGGCGCATATCCACAAGCTGCACAACAAGCTTTATGTTGCGTTCGGACTGAAAATAGCCCTCCATAAGATTGCTCCAACGGCGGATTTCATCACCCGAGCGCTTTGCATAGCCGTAGCCGGGCAGGTCCGCAAAACGAACATCCTCACAGCGGAAGAAGTTGACGGTTGTGGTTTTGCCGGGCACAGAGCTGACACGGGCAAGACTTTTGCGGTTGAACAATTTATTGATCAGCGATGATTTGCCGACATTCGAGCGCCCCGAAAATACGATTTCGGGCAGGTCCGTCACGGGCAGCTGCTTGGCAGTACCATAAGCTGCTTCAAAATTCACATTATTGTAATTCACCGCTTACACCTCGGTTTCTTTTATAATTTTCTTTCGGCGGCCGCTGGTGGCCGCTTTTTTTATTTTCCTGTGCATCGGGCAGCTCACACAATGCAAGAGAAAGAACCTCATCCACATTTTTAACGGGAATAAAGGTAATCTTTTCCTTGACAGCATCGTCAATTTCCTGCAGGTCGGGCACATTCTGCGCAGGCATAATCACAGTGGGAATGCCCATGCGATAAGCCGCCATGGACTTCTCACGCAGACCGCCGATGGCAAGCACTCTGCCGCGCAGGGTAACCTCACCTGTCATGGAAATTTTTGCATTCACGGGTTTTCCTGTCAGTGCAGATACAAGCGCCGTGGTAACGGTGATACCTGCTGACGGACCGTCCTTGGGCACAGCCCCCTCGGGGAAATGCACATGGATGTCCTTTGTTTTATAGAAATCGGATGCAATGCCGAGCTCATCGCAACGACTGCGGATATAGCTGACGGCAGCCTTGACGGATTCAATCATCACATCGCCCAACGAGCCTGTGGTTTCAAGCTTGCCTGTGCCGTCCATAACAAGAGCCTCTGCCTTGAGCAGCTCACCGCCGACAGCGGTCCATGCAAGACCGTTGACAACACCGACTGCATCCTCATTTTCGTTTGCATCGTCACGGAATTTGCGGATTCCGAGCAGGGCTTCAAGCATGCTTTCATCCACAACCGTTTTCACCTTTTCTCCGTTTGCGATGGCAAGGGTCTTTTTACGGCAGATTTTTGCAATTTGTCTTTCGAGCTTACGCACACCTGCTTCACGGGTGTAGCCTTCAATCACGGCACGCAATGCACCGTCGGTCACACGAAGGTCATCCTTGGTGAGCGCATGCTCCTTCATCTGCTTGGGCAGAAGATGCTTTTTGGCAATGTGGAATTTTTCTTCAAATGTATAGCTTGTGATGTCAATGACCTCCATACGGTCACGCAGGGCTTCGGGTATGGCATTTTTGTCATTGGCGGTGGTGATGAACAGCACCTGACTCAGATCGACAGGCAGCTCCACATAATGGTCACGGAAGGAATGGTTCTGTTCAGCATCGAGTGCTTCAAGCAATGCAGAGGACGGATCGCCCTTGACATCGGCACTGAGCTTATCGACCTCATCGAGCAGAATCAGCGGATTCATGGTGCCTGCATTGACGAGAGCATCAATGATTCTGCCGGGAATGGCACCGATATAGGTACGTCTGTGACCGCGGATTTCTGCTTCGTCACGCACACCACCCAGGGACATTCTTGCATAATTTCTGCCCGTTGCAGCAGCAATGGACTTTGCAATGCTGGTTTTGCCGACACCGGGAGGGCCTGCAAGGCAAATAATCTGTCCCTTGATTTCGCGCGACACAATGCGTGCTGCAAGCATTTCGGTGATGCGTTCTTTTACATCCTTTAAGCCGTAATGATCCTTTTCGAGCACCTTGACGGCTGCGGAAATCTTTGTTTTTTCCTTGCTGTATTTGCCCCACGGAATTTCGAGACACTTTTCAATGTATGTACGCAAAACATTGGCATCGGGCGAGGCGGGTGACATTCGCTGCAATCTTCTGCATTCGCCGAGCAGCTTTTTCTTGGCAGCCTCGGTCATTTCGCTTTCTTCGATCATACGGCGCAGAGAGCCGATATCATCCCCCTCGGCTTCACCGAGCTCATCTTCAATGATGCGCATCTGCTCACGCAGATAATATTCCTTCTGGTTGCGGTCCATAGCCTCCTGCACACGATTCTGAATATCCTCGTCGAGGGCAAGAATTTCGGTTTCCTGCGCAATGGCAACGCACAGGAATTCAAGTCGCTCCATGGGATCAGCAATGGCAAGCAGATCCTGCTTGAGATCAATGGGAAACAGAATATTGCCTGCAAGCTTATCGGACAGCACACCGGGATCGTCCGTTTCGTAAACAGCCTGAATCACATCCTCTGCCAATTGCGGAGAATGTGTGCTGTATTCCTCAAACAATGCACGGCAGCGCATAAGCAGGGCTGCAAGATAAACGGGATCATCCTCGTAGCTGCGTACATCCTCAAGCAGCTCAATGCGGGCATTCATGAACGGCTTTTTCTGCAGCACATCCGTGATGACACCGCGCTGAATGCCATCAACAACAACTCGCAGATTGTTTTTTCCGCCGGGGATGCGAACGATCTGACGCACCTCGCCGAGCACACCGATGTGATACAGCTCGTCAAGCCCGGGATAATCATCCGCAAAGCCGACCTGCGTTACAAAAAACACCTGTTGGCGTGCGTTCATGGCAGCACGAAGCGCTGCAATGGATTCTTTTCTGCCCACATCGAAATGCAGGGTCATGTCCGGAAAAAGGACAACCCCTCGCAAAGCGACTACAGGCACGGTAACTTCTTTTTTAACACTCATAATATATAAACTCCGGTTTGGGTAAAAATCTGTTCAGGGTCCGGGTTAACCGCCGGAAACGGTGATGCCGCCGAAAGCGACATAGGGCAGAACGCAGGTGCCGTCACACGAAACCTCCTGCGAAATACCCACCACATTTTTGAGCATAGCGGCAAGGTTGCCGCTGATCATGGTTTCGCTGACGGGATGAGCAATTCTGCCGTTTTCAATATAAAAGCTGTTTTTGGCAACACCCGAAAAATCGCCGTTTGTGGCAGGCTCACCACCCGAAAAACGGCAAACGAGAATGCCCTTTTCAATGCTGTCAATAAGCTCTGCAAGCAGAATGTCACCGGGTGTTACACCGATGCAGCTGCTTGTGGACGGTGCACGGGTCAGCCCCGTTTTGCGTGCTGCATATTCGGAAAGGCAGAAGTCCTGCAGCACACCGTTTTTGATAATATCATAATCCTCGGAAATATAGCCGTCATCGGTCACACGCTCACCGCAGACCACGCGTTCATCATGCGACATCACGCGAAGGGTAAAGCTTTCATCCGCAACGGCTGTGCCGATTGCATTTTTCCACGGCGAGGTGCCCTCAACAATCACAGAATCCGAGCAGAAATTATCGAGCACAGTGGACAGCATGCTGTCCAGACAGCCGGGTGCAAACAGGGCAATCCCCTCAAATTTACCTTCCAACGGACGCATGCCGAGCTCTGCCTCGCAACGGGCAAACATTTCACGGCAATCGCTCATGTCCATAATGCGCTGATCGGGATCAATATATTCGATGCCGAAGCTGTTGAAGGAGGTCGTTTCCTCCCCCTTGTGTGCGGAATACATGGCACCGACGGAATAGCCTGCATTTTTCTGTGTATACAAAACACCGTTGGTGTTTGCAAGCACACTTAAGCCCTCGGTGTATTCGGCAATAATCTGCTCGACCATAATGCTCGGGAATTCCTTGCCGATGTCTGCAAGAAACTCACGCACACGGTCAAAAAACACATCGCGGTCGGGCTTGACGGTGCCGTCCTCAAAATCGGCATTTTCGGTCAATGCCGCAATGCTGTAAGCATCATCGGGTACGGATGCATCTGCAGACTGCACACATTCAAGGGCTGCTGCGTCAATATCCTGCTGCTCGAGGCTGTTGATAAAGGTCTGCCCCATTTTGCCATCCTTGAGCACCTTCATGCTGACACCGCTGTTAAAAACCGAACGAAGCAGAGAAAATTCACCTGCATCAATGTTGAATTCTTCCTTTTTTCCGCTTGAAACGGAGCACTGCGCATGGTCAGCACCCGCATTTTTGAGCGCACGGAGAACATATTCGGCTGTTGCTTTTAAATTATTCATTGCAGTTCTCCTTTCATCGTCCGCCGATATTGACCTTGCACTTGATGGCAGGTCCGCCCATGGAAACGGTCATCGGCTGTTTTTTACCGCAGAAGCCTGCAAAGTCCCATTCGATGGTATCCGACAGCATGTCAACCGTTTTGAGCATATTGAAGGCCACTCCCGAAATGGTTGTATCACGCAGGGCTCTGCCGAGCTTGCCGTTTTTGATTTCATAGCCCATGCAGACACCGAACATAAATTCACCTGTTGTGTCTGCCTGTCCGTTGGCAGTACGGGTCAGATAATATCCGTTTTCGACGGATGCAATCATATTCGCAAGCTTGTCCTTACCGGGAAGCACTGCCGTGTTGCGCATACGGATAATCGGCTCATCCGCAAAGCCGTAGGCTCTTGCATTGCCGCAGGGCTTGACACCGAAGTGTGCGGCACTTTCAAGGTTGTTCATATAGCCGACAAGAATGCCGTCCTTAATCAGCACACTGTCCTCACATTTTGTGCCTTCATCGTCCACATAAACAGGAAGCGGCGCACGTTCACCGAGGGCTGTGTGCGCAAAGTCCACCATATTGACAATAGGGGAAGCAACCTGCTTGTTGAGATTGCTTGCCGCAACCGAGCCCGACAGCACAAGATCAGCCTCCACGGTATGGCCGACGGCCTCATGCGCAACCATGCCTGCCACCGCAGAGCCGATGATGCAATCGCACATGCCTGCCTCGGGGAAAATGCCTTCCTTTTTCTGCATGAGCTCCTCATACAGTGCATCGATGCGGTCGGTGTGCTGCATCGGATCATCGTAAAATTCACAGAAGCTGCCGTAACCGCCGCCGATGATGTCAAACAATTCAACGGTGTCACCATCTGCGGTTTCAGCCGCCATGGAAATGATATAATATGTGCGCGGAAACAGCTGATGTGCAAAGCTGCCCGAATCGGTGTGCATCAATTTTTCAATGCAACCGCTGCGTACACTCACGGTACGGCTTGCAAGATCGGGATATTTGGTTTTGATATAATTATCAACAGCACTTGCGTAGTCAATCAGCGTTTTCTGCTCAACATCCTTGAAAACAAGGTCTGTTTTGTATTGCACGGGGACTGCTGCCTGAATGGGCGGCTTTCCCATATTCAGCTTGCGATCCATGAACAATGCATTGTCACGGGCAGCCTCCAGCACGGCACGGACACTTTCTTCATTGTATTCCCCTTTTGAAGAGAAGCCCCACAGACCGTTTTTGTAAACTCTTGCGCAGACACCGCCTGTGCGGGTACGGGTGTTGCTGACAAGATTGCCGCCGACCAATGTGACAGCACGGTTAAAGGCCTGCTGTGCACGGATTTCCGTATGCTGTGCGGCACCATCCGCATATTTGAGAATGTAATCGTTAAGCAAGATAAACCACCCCATTTTGCATTGTACAGGTTATTATATCACATTTATATATAAAAATTCAATATATATTTTTTATTAAAACACTTTACATTTGGAGAAAGATTTGGTAAAATATTTAATCAGTTTTTTATAGAAAGGAGATTTTTATGCTCTATACATCCACAAGAGATAACAATCTGTCCGTTTCGTCCGCACAGGCGATCGAAAAAGGTATTTCCGTTGAAGGCGGTCTGTTTGTGCCCACCGAAATCCCTTGCATTGACAAGGATTTCCTCAACAAACTGAAAGACCAATCCTACATTGACCGTGCAAAATCGGTTCTTTCTCTGTTCCTGACCGACTACACCGAGGAAGAGCTTGACTACTGCATCACAGGTGCTTACGGAACAGGCTTTGCACACGCAGATGTTGCTCCCGTTGTGAAGCTGCACGACAATGTGCACATCCTTGAGCTGTGGCACGGCCCGACCTGCGCATTCAAGGATATGGCTCTGCAGCTGCTTCCCTATCTGCTGACAACAGCCTCCAAAAAAGGCGGAAGCGATAAGCAAATCGTCATTCTCGTTGCCACCTCGGGTGACACGGGCAAGGCTGCCCTCGAAGGCTTCAAGGACGTGGACGGCACCCGTATTCTCGTTTTCTTCCCCAATGACGGTGTCAGCCCCATGCAGAAGCTGCAAATGACCACACAGGCAGGCAGCAATGTCGGTGTCAGCGCCATCTACGGCAACTTCGACGATGCACAGACAGGTGTGAAGAAGATTTTCACCAATCCCGAAATCCGCGATATTCTTGACGAAAAGGGCTTTGCCTTCTCGTCTGCAAACTCCATCAACTGGGGCAGACTTGCACCGCAGATCGTTTACTATTTCTCTGCCTACTGCGACCTGCTGAAAAAGGGTGAAATCGCACTCGGTGACGAAATCAATATTGTTGTTCCCACGGGTAACTTCGGCAACATCCTTGCCGCATACTATGCAGAAAAAATGGGTCTTCCCGTTAAGAAGCTCATCTGCGCATCCAATGCAAACAACGTGCTGACCGACTTCCTCACCACAGGCACGTATGACAGAAACCGTCCGTTCCACACGACTGTTTCTCCCTCGATGGATATTCTGATTTCCTCAAATCTCGAAAGACTGCTGTATGACCTTTGCGGCAAAAATGACGAGCAGCTTCGTGCATGGATGACCTCCCTGAACGAAACCGGTGCCTACACCGTCAGCGACGATATTCTTGCACAGATCAAAGAGCTGTTTGCTGCAGGCTGTTGCGATGACAAAGCAACCGCACAGACCATCGGCGAGGTTTACAGCACCTACAATTATCTCTGTGACACACACACCGCAGTTGCCGTCAAGGTTTATGAGGATCACCGCAAGCAAACCGGTGACACCGCACCTGCCGTGATCGCATCCACCGCCAGCCCGTTCAAATTCAGCGCAGCCGTACTGGACGCTGTTTCCGACGGCGAACTGCCTGCAGACGAGTTCTCCATGGTTGAAGAATTGCAGGCCAAAACCGCCAACAATGCGCCCGCACAGCTTCTTGCCCTCAAGGGTGCACAGCCCCGATTCACAGGCATCTGCAGCAAGGAAGAAATGCGCAAGGTCGTATTCGACATGCTCGGCATCTGAACACAAATAACGGTGCTGTGAAAACAAAAAATTTCCACAGCACCGCTTTTAAAGATTATTCACAGCAGCCGTTTTTACGGTTGAGCTTGAAGGTTTCACAAGCCGTTTCACCGCAGCAGTTTGCATTCTGCGTGCCGACGGTGATGTTACCTGCCATGCAGCGACTGTCCGATGTGTGGTACTCACAGTTTTTTACGGTACAGTGAATATGCTTGATTTCTTTCTTTTCCATTACGGAACACTCCTTTCGCTTTTGTTTTATTATTCTGACCGCTTTTTTTGCAATTATGAGCGGTCACACGGAGAAAAAAAATGGCACTTTTTACGATTGGTGATACGCATCTGTCCTTCGGCACGGATAAGCCGATGGATATTTTCAAGGGGTGGTCGGATTACACTGACCGCCTTGAGAAAACATGGCGTGCAATCGTAAAGGACGAGGACACCGTGGTCATTCCCGGGGATGTTTCCTGGGGTATGAGCCTGCAATCGGCTTTGCCTGACCTGCAGTTTCTCAACAGTCTGCCGGGCACAAAAATTCTCGGCAAGGGCAACCACGATTACTGGTGGGAAACCATGCGCAAGATGACCAATTTTCTTGAGCAAAACGAGCTTTCCACCATTCGGATTCTGTTCAACAATGCTTACAGAATTGACGATTTTACGGTGTGCGGAACACGCGGCTGGTTCTTCGATGCGGAAACGGAAAATGTGGAAAAAATCCTCAACCGTGAAGCAGGCAGACTGCGTATGTCCCTTGAAGATGCAAAGCAGCTCGGCGGTGAGCCGATTGTCTTTTTGCACTATCCTCCGTTGTATGAAGGAAACATCTGCCATGAAATTTACGATGTGCTTCTTGAATACAATGTAAAGCGCTGCTATTTCGGTCATCTGCACGGCTTATCGGGCAGCAAGTATTCGCTGTTTGAACGCGACGGCATCCGTTTTTCGCTCGTTGCAGCTGATTTTTTATCATTCTGCCCAAAAATCGTGTCCTTATGAGCCGTTTTATATTCATGTTTTTTTTAAATTGCTATAGATTTATTTATTTTGTTTTGTTATAATAAAAAAGATAATTTGCGCGGTTATAACCGCACAGGAGGAAAAATATTATGAGTCTCAAATCTGCTGAAAAAACCGGCACCAACGAATTCACCCTTGAAATTTCCATTGACGCTGCTTCCTTTGATGCTGCTGTCAACAAGGTCTACAACCGTGAAAAAGGCAAGATCAATGTTCCCGGCTTCAGAAAAGGCAAAGCTCCCAGAGCATTCATCGAAAAGATGTACGGCGAAGGCGTTTTCTATGATGACGCTCTCGAGGTTGCTTTCCCCGATGCTTACACTGCTGCTGTTGCAGAAGCAGGCATCTCTCCCGTTGACCAGCCCCGTGATTTCGACATCAAGTCTGTCGGCAAGGACGGCGTTGAACTGACCTGCAAGGTTACCGTAAAGCCCGAAATCAAGATCGAAAACTACAAGGGCATCTCTGCTCCCAAGGCTTCTGTTGAAGTAACCGCTGAAGAAGTTGAAGCTGAATTCAACAACAAGCTTGAAGCAAACGCAAGAATCACTCCCGTTGAAGACAGAGCTTCCAAGATGGGCGACATCACTGTTATCGACTTCGAAGGCTTTGTTGACGGCGTTGCTTTTGAAGGCGGCAAGGGCGAAGAATATGAGCTGACTCTCGGCTCCGGCAGCTTCATCCCCGGCTTCGAGGAGCAGGTTGCTGACAAGAACATCGGCGAAGAATTCGATGTCAATGTTACCTTCCCCACCGAATACACTCCCGAGCTTGCAGGCAAGGAAGCTGTTTTCAAGTGCAAGCTGCACGCAATCAAGGAAAAGGTTCTTCCTGTTGCTGATGACGAATTTGCAAAGGATGTCAGCGAATTTGACACCATTGCTGAGCTCAAGGCAGACATCGAAAAGACCATCAAGGAAAGAAAAGAACAGTCCGCACAGAGAGATTTCGAAAATGCTGTTTTCGAAAAGCTGGCTGACCTTGTTGAAGGCGAAATCCCCGAGGTTATGTTCGAAAATCGTGTCAACGACATGATCAACGAATTCGCATACCGTCTGCAGAGCCAGGGCCTTTCCATGGAAATGTACATGCAGTACCTGGGCATGGATATGGATGCTCTCAAGGAAAACTATCGTGCAGCTGCTGAAAGAGAAGTTAAGATTTCCCTTGCACTCGAAAAGATTGCTGACATCGAAGGCATCGAAGTTACTGCAGAAGATGTTGAAGCTGAATATGCAAAGATGGCAGAAATGTACGGCGTAGATGCTGACACCGTCCGCAAGGCAATTGACGCTGCTTCCGTTGAAGCAAACCTCAAGAGCACCAAGGCTAACGCTGTTATCACCGACAACGCTGTTGTTGAAAAGGCAAAGAAGAAGGCTGCTTCCAAGAAGAAGGCTGCTGCAGAAGACGGCGAAGAAGCTGCCGAAAAGCCTGCAAAGAAGACCACCAAGAAGGCCAAGAAGGAAGAATCTGCAGAAGCTGCTGAATAAAAATACCTGTTTTTGCCAATACCACTACTATACTCCAAGGAGGCAAACAGTATGTCTTTACCCATTTATGACGCTCTTGTTCCGACCGTTATTGAACAGACCAACCGCGGTGAACGCGCTTATGATATTTTCTCACGTCTGCTCAATGACCGCATCATTGTTCTTTCCGATGAAGTCAACGACGCGACCGCAAGCCTTGTGGTTGCCCAGATGCTCTTCCTCGAGGGGCAGGATGCCGAAAAGGATATTATGTTCTACATCAACAGCCCCGGCGGTTCCGTAACCGCAGGCATGGCAATTTATGACACAATGCAGTACATCAAGTGCGATGTTTCCACCATCTGCATGGGTCTTGCCGCCAGCATGGGCGCATTCCTGCTGTCCTCGGGCACAAAAGGCAAGCGCTACTGCCTGCCCAATGCCGAAGTAATGATTCACCAGCCCCTGGGCGGTGTAAGAGGTCAGGCAACCGAAATCGAAATTGCCGCACAGCACATTCTGCGCACCAAGCAGAAGCTCAACCGTATTCTTGCCGAAAACACAGGCAAGGCAATTGAGGTTGTTACAGCAGACACCGAACGCGACAACTGGCTGACTGCTGAAGAGGCTTGTGCATACGGTCTGATTGATAAGGTGCTCTACAAGAGATAAAATTCAAGCTTAAAGGGAGTTCGATCAAAACTCGCACTCCCTTTTTTCTAATTACGGAGGAAAAAACTTTGGCTAAACACGAAGACAAAGACAAACCCATCCGCTGTTCATTCTGCGGCAGAACGCAGGATCAGGTGGCTATGCTCATTCAGGGCCCGGGTGCTTACATCTGCGATGAGTGCATTGAGAATTGCCGTGCTATCATTGAGGACGGCGATATCCATGCAGACGCAAAGCCGAAAAAGCATTCCCGCTCGGCATCTCCCCGTCTGCTTCCCAAGCCGCAGGAGCTCAAAGCAAAACTGGACGAATATGTAATCGGTCAGGACAAGGCAAAAATCGCATTGTCTGTTGCCGTTTACAATCACTATAAACGCATTTTCCGCAAGACAAAAACAGATGATGTGGACATTCAGAAGAGCAATGTGCTTCTGCTGGGTCCCACAGGCGTGGGCAAGACCTTCCTTGCACAGACCCTTGCAAAGACCCTTGATGTTCCCTTTGCCATTGCGGATGCAACCACACTGACCGAGGCCGGTTATGTCGGTGAAGACGTTGAGAACATTCTGCTTCGTCTGATTCAGGCTGCCGACTTTGATGTGGAGCGTGCAGAACGCGGCATTATTTATGTTGACGAAATCGACAAGATTGCACGCAAATCCGAAAACACCTCCATCACCCGCGATGTCAGCGGTGAAGGTGTGCAGCAGGCATTGCTGAAAATCCTTGAAGGCACGGTTGCCAATGTTCCCCCGCAGGGCGGCAGAAAGCATCCGCAGCAGGAATTCATTCAGATCAACACCACCAATATTCTTTTCATCTGCGGCGGTGCGTTTGACGGTATTGAAAAAATCATCGAAAAGCGCATGGGCAACAAGGTGCTCGGCTTCGGCGCTGAAATCAAGACCAAGGCTGACTTTGACCAGGATTTCATCATGTCCAAGGCAATCCCGCAGGATCTGATCAAATTCGGCATCATCCCTGAATTGGTCGGCCGTATGCCGGTGCTGACAAGCCTTGAAAACCTCAACAAGGAAGCACTTGTGCGCATCATCCGCGAGCCGAAGAATGCCCTTCTCAAGCAGTATGCAGCCCTGTTTGCCATTGACAATGTGGAGCTGCAGTTTGAAGAGGATGCACTCGATGCAATCGCTGAATCTGCATTGGAAAAGAAAACCGGTGCACGCGGACTTCGTGCCATCATGGAGCAGGTTCTGCTTCCGATTATGTACGAAACCCCGTCCGACAAATCCATCGTGCGTGTCACAGTTACCCGTGACTGTGTTGAAAACGGCACTGCACCGCTTGTTGAACGCGATGAATCCCGTTTGGAAGCCCCCGTCAGCGGCCAGCTTCCTGCAGAGCTTGCATAAAATAAGGACTAAAAAAAATGTACCGCCGTTGTCCGTCAGGACAGCAGCGGTATTTTTTGCTTACGAATCAGGAAATCTTTTTCAGGCGAAGACGCAGCTTATCTGCAATCATGGCAATGAATTCGCTGTTGGTCGGCTTACCCCTTGTATTCTGGACCGTGTATCCAAAGTAGGAGCTCAGCACATCCAGATCTCCCCTGTCCCATGCCACCTCAATTGCATGACGGATGGCACGTTCCACTCGCGAAGAGGTTGTTTCATACTGTTTTGCGACGGTAGGATACAGCACCTTTGTGACAGAATTGAGCATCTCCGTGTCTGACACCGACAAGATGATAGCCGTGCGCAGATACTGATAGCCCTTGATGTGTGCAGGCACACCGATCTGATGCATGATATCCGATACAATAATTTCAAGATCGGGCTCGTTTGCAGCTTGCCGGGCAAGCGGCTGTGAAACATTTTTCAGGCTTGACCAGCCGCTGAGCTGCACAACGCGCTCTGCCAGTAATTCAGCCTCAACGGGCTTGAGAAAATAATAATCAGCACCTGCTGCAAGCACCTGTTGTTCAAAACGGGCATTATCCACCCCGGACAGCAAAATGCACAGCGGCTTCTGATTCAGATGCAGGGTCGGCAAGCGTGAAAGCACCCCCAACGCATCAAGATGTGCCATCACAGCATCCAGAATCACAATATCGGGAGCTTGTGTGCGGATAATATCCAGAATCTGCATACCGTCCTTCGGGGCAGTTGTAACCTCATAGCCGTATGCGGTCAGTGCCGCACAGCAGCGTTGTGTAAAATCTCCGTTTTCTTCTGCGAGCAAAATTTTTCTTTGTTTTGACATGGCATGTACTTCCTTTCATAATTGGGTATTATTTCCAATTTCTGCCATATTTTACCATATCGTTTTGCATTTTGCAAGTGGTTTCACAAAAATAATTGGGATTTTTTGGGATTTTTTTCTTCTTCCATTTTTTGTTTTTTTATGCTACAATGGAATTAACTAAAAAACAAAAGGAGATTCAACATGAGCGATATCATCCGTAT
>JAZOWJ010000163.1:0-3881 GCA_045659125.1 Acutalibacteraceae bacterium | reverse complement strand
TATAAATCTATATTTAAGGAAGTATGGTTGTTTCACTAAAAACAAATATTCTTCTGCATTATCTATGTTATTGTACAACTTTAACAAAAAAAAGTCAAGGACAAACACCTAAAAAAATGAATAATAATAAATAAAATTTTTAAAGAAAAAAGTTTTAAAAAAATTTGCAAATGTGTATTCAAAATCAATCGGACTGTGACTTGACAAATGCGTTTTGCAGCCGTATAATTTAACCGATTATTTTGTTTTGTGAAAAGAGGTTTTTTTACATGGAAAAGAAAGATATCAACTGGGGTGAGCTCGGTTTCGGCTACATGCCCACCGATTACCGCTTTGTTTCCAATTGGAAAAACGGCGCTTGGGATGACGGTGCACTCATCACCGACCCCAACATTGTCATCAGCGAATGCGCAGGTGTTCTGCAGTATGCACAGACCGTTTTTGAGGGCTTAAAGGCTTACACCACCGAGGACGGAAGAATTGTCTGCTTCCGTCCCGACCTCAACGCAGATCGTCTTGAGGCTTCCTGCAAGCGTCTGCAGATGCCCGTGTTCCCCAAGGAGCGCTTCATTGAAGCAGTCCGTGAGGTTGTCAAGGCAAACGCTGCCTTCGTTCCTCCCTTCGGCTCGGGCGCAACGCTTTATCTTCGTCCTTATATGTTCGGCTCGGATGCTGTTATCGGTGTCAAGCCTGCAACTGAATATCAGTTCCGTATTCTCTGCACACCCGTCGGCCCCTACTTCAAGGGCGGTGTCAAGCCCCTGACCGTTCGTATCAGTGACCTTGACCGTGCAGCACCCCGCGGCACAGGTAACATCAAGGCAGGTCTGAACTATGCCATGAGCCTTTACAATATCGTTGACGCACACAACTGCGGCTTCGATGAAAACATCTATCTCGATCCCGGCACCCGTACCAAGATTGAAGAAACCGGTGGTGCAAACATCATCTTCATCACCAAGGACAACAAGGTTGTCACTCCCAAGTCCGACAGCATTCTGCCCTCCATCACCCGTCGCTCTCTGCTGCATGTTGCTGCTGCATACTGCGGTCTTGAGGTTGAAGAACGCGAGGTTGAGCTTGCAGAAATCGGCGAATTTGCAGAATGCGGCCTTTGCGGCACTGCAGCTGTTATTTCTCCTGTCGGCAAGATCGTTGACCACGGCAAGGAAATCTGCATGCCTGCAGGCATGACCGAAATGGGCCCCGTGACCAAGAAGCTTTACGACACCCTCACAGGTATCCAGATGGGCAGAATCGAAGCTCCCGAAGGCTGGATCGTCGAAATTATGTAAAACAAATAAAACGACCGCAGAGTTCCCTTTGCGGTCGTTTTTCGGAGTCGGATATGAAAATCATTGCAAGTGACTATGACGGCACACTCAACCACGGCGGTATTGATGATGCAAAACGTGCCGCTGTTGCCCAATGGCAGAAAAAAGGCAATCTGTTTGTGGTTGTGACAGGCAGGGACAAGTTTTTTTGCCCTGAAATGAGAGAAAAAAGCGGAATCAGGATGGATTATTACCTCGCCTGTAACGGAGCGATGATTCTTGACCGCGATTTCAACACCATTGAAGAAGCACGCATCGGCAAGGAAATCATTGTTCCGCTGATGGAATATCTGTTTGAGCTGGATTGTTTTTTCGGCAATATCTGCGCAGAAGAATCGGTAAAGATTCACAATCCTGCTTTTGCTGCGCCCGATGAGCTTGAAAACACGCTTGCCGATGCAGAAAAATTTGATTTTTGCAATCAGATCAGCACCGCTTTGCCGACCTTTGAAGAGGCTGCGCGTGTTACAAAAGCGGTTGCGGAAAAATTCGGTGCTGTTGTGAATCCCCTGCAGAACGGAACCTGCATTGATATCGTGCCTGCCGGCATGGATAAGGCGCAGGGAATTTACAAATTGCTTGCTTTATGCGGTGCAAAATATGAGGACGTTATCACGGTCGGTGATAATGTGAATGACATTGCCATGCTTGAGGAGTTTTATTCTTATGCCATGGAAAACGGTGTGGATGCCGTTAAACAAATTGCCGACAAAACCACACCAAGTGTTACACAGCTGATTTACAACGAATTATAAAAAAGAGAAGCTGTTTGTGCAGCTTCTCTTTTTGTCTGTATTATTGCTTTTTTACGGGGAGCTCGGCTTCCAGGCCGACGGAAAAACGCAGAATCAATCTTGCGTCTCCTGCGGTAAGTGTGCCGTCATTGTCCACGTCGGCAGCGGTTGCGGCTTCTGCCGACAAGGCTTCCAGACCGACCGATGCACGAAGCGCCAGTCTTGCGTCTGCCGAGGTAATGTCACCATTGCCGTCGAGGTCACCGTACATGAGTGCAGGAATTTGCGGTTCAAGCTTGTCAACAACTTCTGCTTTTGTGTTGCCGCAGTGTGTGCAGGTGAAGGTTTTTTTACCCTCTGCCTCCTCGGTCGGAGGAACGGTGATTTCACCGTCATTCCACACATGGTTGTTTTTGTCTGCAGGTATGGGCTGCGATTTTGCATTGCCGCAAAGCGTACAGGTGAACATGTGCACAACCTCTGTGGTGCAGGTTGGAGGCACGGTAATTTCACCGTCATTCCACACATGAACTGAGCCGTCAACGGATGAGGGCTGTGTTTTGGTATCACCGCAACGCGTGCAGGTGAAGGTCATCACACCTGCCTGTGTGCAGTTTGCAGGGGTGGTGATTGCTCCGTCGTTCCATGCATGGTTTTTTTGATCCACGGGGACGGGCTGTGTTTTGGTATCACCGCAACGCGTGCAGGTGATGGTCATCACACCCTCCTGTGTGCAGGTTGCAGGGGTGGTGATTGCACCGTCGTTCCATGCGTGGTTGCTTTTGTCTACGGGGATGGGTTGTGTTTCGGTGTTGCCGCAAAGGGTGCAGGTGAAGGTCATTGCGCCTTCCTGTATGCAGGTGGAAGCGGTGGTGATGACACCGTCATTCCATTCATGTGCACAGTAGCCCGGCAGGAAGGTCTTTTCCTGCGTATCGCAGTCCATGCAGTAGCGACTTTGGGTATTTTGTTCTTCATCTGCAATCCATTCGCCGTAGGTGTGGCTGTGATTGTAATGCACGGTTACGGCATACAGAATGCTGTTGGAGGAGGTGATGGAAATGGCGTTCCATTGATCCTCACTGCCATCGAAATAAATGTCATACAGATTCGAGCAATTGTAGAATGCGGAATCGCCGAAGGAGGTCACGCTGACGGGGATATAAGCCTTTTCGAGGTTGGCACAGCCGTAGAGCAAATTATCGGGGACCCTTGTGATGCTCGCAGGCAGGCAGAAGGAGGTAAGCGAGGTGCAGTTTGTGAATACACTTGTGCCGAGCTGCGTGACGGAAGCGGGAACGGATACCTGTTGCAGCGACGAGCAGTTGTAAAATGCTGCGGTGCCGATGCTTTGCAGACCTGCAGGGAAGTCAACAGATTCGAGTGCCTTGCAATCGTAGAATGCGCGGTCTCCGACGGACTTCACCTTTGCAGGCAGCACAATGCTTTTGAGAGCTGTGCAATCACCGAAGCAATCTGCGCCGATGGAAACAAGATTGTCGGAAAGGCGGATATTTTCAAGCTTGGTGCATTCATAGAATGCCAGCTTGCCGAGCTCGGTCACGCTGTCGGGCAGGATAACGCTTGTGAGCTCCTTGCAGCCGTAAAATGCATTGACACCCACCGTTTTTACATCCTTGCCGAAGGTGACGGAGTTGATTTTGCAGTTGCTGAATGCGTTTTTGCCGATGTGCGTCACACCGTCGGGAATCACAGCAGCCGTAGCCTCTGTGTCAAGCCATGCAAGCAGTGCGGTCTTGTCACCGCTGTAAACGGCATTGCCTTCTGTAACAAAGGGTGCGCAATTGTAGTG
>JAZOWJ010000162.1:0-7418 GCA_045659125.1 Acutalibacteraceae bacterium | reverse complement strand
CCTCTAAAATGGGTAAGGGTATTCTTGTTTCTCCCACGGTTGACGGCAATCTTCTTATCGGACCTACTGCAGAGGATATTGATGACAAGACAGACAAGGCTACAACATTGAACGGTTTCAATGTTATCAAAACTTTCGCTGTAAAGAGCTGTCCTGCTGTTTCGACAAGAAATGCAATTACTTCATTCACAGGTCTTCGTGCTCATCCTGTAAATGATGATTTTATTCTCGGACCCAGCAAGGTTAATGCACAGTTTATTCATGCTTCAGGTATTGAATCTCCCGGTCTTACATCTGCGCCTGCTATTGCTGAATATCTTACTGATATGATTATTTCTGCTATTGGTGAGGCTGAAAAGAATGCTTCCTTCAACGGAATAAGAGAAGATGTATTCAGATTCAGACATGCTACAGATGAGGAAAAGGCTGCTGCTATTGCAAAAAATCCTGCATATGGCAGAATTATCTGCAGATGTGAAACAATTACAGAAGGTGAAATTATTGATGCTATCAAGGCTCCTGCAGGTGCAAGAGATGTTGATGGTGTAAAGCGTCGTACGAGAGCCGGTATGGGTCGCTGTCAGGGTGGATTCTGCGGTTCTAAGGGTGTAGAAATTCTCGCCCGAGAGCTTGGTTGTGAAATTAATGATATTACCAAGTTCGGTGATGGCTCTAATATTCTTTTTGATAAAACAAAGTAATCGGAGGGTTGTGTCATGTTGAATTATGATCTTGTTGTTGTCGGTGGCGGACCTGCGGGCATGGCTGCAGCTCTTAAGGCTAAAGAATGCGGTGTTGACAGTATTCTTGTTCTCGAAAGAGCAGAAACTCTCGGCGGTATTCTTGAACAGTGTATTCATACAGGCTTTGGACTTCACTATTTCGGTGAGGAGTTGTCCGGACCTGAATATGCATACAGATTTATTGAGCTTGTCGAAAGGGAAAATATCGAATATAAGACTGACACAATGGTAACAGATGTATCTGACGATAAAATTGTTACCGCTGTGAACAAGGAAGACGGTTTGCTTAAAATCCAGGCAAAAGCCGTTATTCTTGCTATGGGATGCCGTGAGCGTCCTCGCGGAGCTTTGTCTATTGCCGGTACCAGAGGTTCGGGCATTATGACTGCTGGTACTGCACAGAAATATGTTAATATGGACGGATATATGCCGGGCAAAAAAATCGTTATTCTCGGCAGCGGTGACATTGGCCTTATTATGGCAAGACGTATGACCCTTGAAGGCGCTGAAGTAAAGATGGTTTGCGAGTTAATGCCTTATTCCGGCGGTCTTACAAGAAACATTGTGCAGTGTCTTGATGATTTCGGTATTCCGCTTTATTTGAGCACTACCGTTGTTGCAACCCATGGTGCTGATCGTCTTGAAGGTGTAACAATTGCGCAGGTTGATGACAGACTGCAGCCCATTCCCGGAACAGAAAAATATGTCGAATGCGACACATTGATGCTGTCTGTAGGTTTGATCCCCGAAAATGAATTAACAAAGAATATCGGCATCAAAATGGACAGAATCACAAATGGTGCTGTAGTTAATGAGATGCGTCAGACTGATCATGAAGGCATCTTTGCATGCGGTAATGTTCTGCATGTGCATGACCTTGTTGACTATGTTACAATTGAAGCACAGACAGCAGGTGAGGGTGCTGCAAAGTATATTCTCGGACAACAGGAGAAGGATCCTGCTTATATCAATGTTTCCACCGGCAACGGCGTAAGATACACTGTTCCGCAGATGGTTAACATAAAATCAAAAGAAGACATTAAGATTTATTTCCGTGTCGGTCAGATTTACAAGAATGCAAAGGTTGTTCTGACTTGTGCAGGCAAGGTTATTTCCGCAAAGAAAAAAGTGAAGCTTGCACCCGGCGAAATGGAAAATGTTGTTATTCCCAATGATGTATTGTCTGCATTGACAGCATCAGATGAAATCAGAGTGGAGGTGGCAGAATGATGAGTGAAAGAAATATGACTTGCGTTGCTTGTCCCTTGGGTTGTCAATTGACGGTTACCCTTGATGGTGATACCGTTGTTTCAGTATCCGGTAACACCTGTAAAAGAGGCGATGCTTATGCACGCACTGAAATTACCTGCCCGACTCGTTCACTGACAACAACTGTCAAATGCAACGGCGGTATGCATCCTGTTGTGCCTGTAAAATCCTCTGTGCCTGTACCGAAGAATATGCTTCTTGAGTGTATGAAGGTAATCAATTCTGCTACTGTTGAGGCACCTGTGGCTGTCGGTCAGGTTGTTATTCACAACATTCTCGGAACAGATGCTGATATTGTTGCAACCAATAATAACTGAAATACAGGAAATTTCTCAATATGAAACCTTATGAAATTGCGGCAAATGTGAAGCCGTCAGAAAGACAATTGAATTGGCAGAAGATGGAGTTCTATGCACTTATCAGCTATGGGCTTCCTCCTTTCACAGGCAAGCAATACGGTGACGGCTTTGCACCTGCCACTATGTTCTGGCCCGAAGATCTTAATGTTGAGGAATGGGTTCTTGCTGCGAAAAGTGCAGGCATGAAGGGTCTTGTGCTGACCTGTAAGCACTATGACGGCTTTTGCCTCTGGCCGACTGCTTATACTGATTACAGCCTGAAATATTCCAATTGGAAAGATGGACAGGGAGATATCGTTAAAGAGGTATCCGAAAGCTGTAAGAAGCATGGTCTGAAATTCGGCGTTTACATAGCACCGTGGGACCGTCACGAGCCTTCTTACGGTAAGGGCAAGGAGTATGATGAATTCTTTATGAATCTGCTTCGTGAGTTGCTTACCAACTACGGGGATATTTTCTGTGTATGGCTTGATGCAGTTTGCGGTAGTGATGAACTGCATGTGCAGGAGTATGATTGGAAATCATACTATGCCCTTATTCGTGAATTGCAGCCAAACGCAGCAATTTCTTTCCGCGGTCCTGATGTCCGTTGGATTGGCAATGAACGCGGTGTTACCCGAGAATCCGAATGGAGTGTTGTTCCTGCGCACATGGGTGTGCGTGAAGATGGCACAAGCCCTGCTTCTAAAAATAAAAAGAGCAAAGGGTTTATGGATCTTGATATCGGTAGTCGAAAAGCCATTAAAAATGAAGAGGATTTCATCTGGTATCCGGCTGAATGCTCTGTCCCGATTCGCGATCATTGGTTCCATGTGGCTGATGATAAATACGGCATCAAAACCAAGGATAAACTGCTCAAACTCTATTATAACACCGTCGGCGGCAATGCGAATCTTATGCTTGGACTTGCTCCGGATAAAAGAGGGCATCTTGACGAAACGGATCTGCAGGTTTTAGCTGCACTTGGCCATGATCTGAAGCTCTATTTTGGTTATAATCTTGCACAGCGCGACGGCACTGTCAGTGCTTCAAGTGAATTCAGTGCCGCTTTCAAGGCGCAAAACTGCATTTCCGATGATGAATTCCTTGTATGGAAGCCTGCTGAGGGTGATAAAAAACCGTATATTGAAATCACACTCAACGAAGCTGATCTTTTTGATAAGGTTGTTATTATGGAAAATATCCGCAATGGTCAGCATATAGAAGAGTTTGAGGTTGCATATCTTAACGAAAAAGGTAAATGGAAAAAATGTGCTGAGGGCACTGTTGTAGGGTACAAAAAAATCTGCTGCCTGAAACCGACCAAGTCTAAAAAGGTTCGCATTACATTTACTGAATATCGTGCTCCTGTAGAAATTCTGCAGATTTCACTCAACTGATTTCTTTCGCAAAAAATCTTTAAAATAATTGCAGAAATTTCTAATCAGGTATTGACTTTTACAAAAAGAATGATATAATAGTATCGTTCTTTGGGGGTGTAGCTCACTTGGGAGAGCGCTTGACTGGCAGTCAAGAGGTAAGGGGTTCGATCCCCCTCATCTCCACCATAAAAGAAGCATCACTTATGTGATGTTTCTTTTTTTTTACCATATAAGTATTTTAAGTTAAAATAAAAGTCAGTAGCTGTTGTTGTGAACAGTTACTGACTTGTTTTTTTTGTTTCAGGTTAAGCTGCATCTTACACAGATGCGCTCGGCACCACCGTAGGTGCATGTATAAAGAATAAGATCATCGCCGGTGTCCTTAACCATATCCACATCAGTTGGTTGCAGTATTCCGACGGAGGTTACCTTGTAGCTGCGGTTTTTTCCTTCCATGTCTGTAAACATAATAATATCGTCTTCAGCTAGGTTGCCGATATAGCCGAAGTGACTTCTGTAATTGTGTGCAGCTATAACAAGATTGTTTGTTTTTATTGATCCGTAATATCTACAAGGGGAGATTTTAAGACGATTGTAGTCCCAATCTGCCATGACAGGTAATTCAAGCTCTAGCTTTGGTATGAACAGATACCCGATGTAATCGTAACCGTCAATACTTTTAGTCAGCATTTCTGTGTCAAACGGATCCTCTTCTACAGGTTGCTGTTCGTTTTCGCCGATGGCACTGACGATGCTTTCCATGATTACCATGGATTGATCCTGCGCATTTTTGTTTTCAAAATGATTGTATGTGAGAATGCCCATTGCAATCAATATGCACAGTATACCTGCAATCATAAAGACATTGCCAAGTTTTCTTTTCATTGGATGTTCCTTTTTTAATCTTCATCTTCTTCGGAATATTCTTCTCTTTTGCCTAAATTCAACATTGCCCATCCTGTTGCGAACAACAACAGGCCGATTGCTGAAAGAATCGGTACAGGCCAGTTTAATTGGCCCGTGTCAATCAACTCATCATCGGGCGGTTTTGGTGAGTCTCCCGGCTCTGTTGGTGGGGGAGGCGGTGTCGGTGTTGTATCCTTGTTTGTAATAATGACAGTATTTGAGGATGTGTCATACGAAACAATATAGCCATCAGGAACTTCAGTTTCTATGATATCCCATACATAATTTTTGGAAAGATTATTCCATCTGTAGGTCCAGTTGTTTTCGTCATTCAGTACAACTGTTTCAATTGCAACAAAATCACGAAGCAGGCTGACTGTGATTTCATCCGGATGATCACTATGAGTATCCCAAAGTTTTTTAACAGATATATAGGTGGTTTCATCCGTTTCTTCACTGTCTTCAATTTTCGGTGTCGCGTTGATGCTGTATTCCCATTCTTTTTCTACGGTGTCATACATCGGCACGCAAACAAGGAACGGTGTGATTCTGAAACCTCCTTCAGAATCAATGTCAGGAACGAGTAAATAAACACCCAGCTCAAGATTGTTAAACAGAATATGTCCGTTCTTATCGCTGCTTTCTTCCGTGTACGCAAGATTGCGTTCCATTGCAAAAACGGCAAGATGCAGGGGAAGGTAGGCATCCTGCAGGTTGCCAAGAGGCATATTGCATTCATTGTATGGTGAAATATAATCAAAATACGCATTGTTGCCTGCATTGCGAACGGATGCTACATAATATAAACGGAATTTTACATTTTCAATCGGTTGCTTTGTTTGGGAATCAGCAACAGTCAGATAAATCGCACCGTTTTGCTGTGGTATTGATATTGCAGCGGAGTCAAGGCTGATGGCAGGAAGGCACACTGCAAAAGCAATGAGTAATATCAGGATTGTAGCGAAAAATCTTCTTGCTTTCATTTAGTGAGCCTCCTTTCTGTTATGACGGATCCGATTTTTTCTTTTTATTCTTTTTATTATCCTTGGATGATTTAATGATAAGGAAAATTAACAATCCTGCAAGCATCGGCGCAGCAACTGCAGGTGTAACAATAAGCGGGTCAATACGATATGCATCTGTGATAATATTGATTTTCTTAGGTTCTTCTATATTCTCGATTCTTGTACCCCTGACGAGCATTCTGTGTGTGTTGATGCCGTATGGAGTGCAGGTTACTAAAGTGCAGTAGTCTTCACCTGCCTCGATATTCAGTGCATCGGTTTCGTTTGGAAGGACAATAAGAATCTGATCGACCTGATAGGTCAGGAGTTTATCAAGAATTTTAATAGTGAAAACATCACCGATTTCAACCTTATCAAGATTGGTGAACAGCTTGGCGGAGGGCAGACCGCGGTGAGCAGACAGTACAGCATGGGTGCTTTCACCGCCCACCGGTATCGACGAGCCTTCCACATGGCCGACTGCAGAGTTGAGCACCTGGTCGCTGGTTCCGTGGTAAATGGGCAGCTGCACCTTGATTTTGTCGATGGTGATGTAGCCCATCATGCCGTCGCCGTTGACGTCGAGGGTGTTGTAGTATTCCTCGGCAAGGTTCTTGTGATTCAGAAAAGGGAAGGACAGCATACGCAGCTTCTTGTTATAGGCATCTGCCTGCTCAAAAAATGCAGAATAGTCCTCGGGGGTCAGGTCAACAATGAGGTCATCGTAGTTGATAACTGCCTTGGACTGCCTCTTTTCGTTCCAGAAATCGCTGATGGTGGGATACAGCAGAACAAGAAGACCCACTAAAAATATGGCAACAAGTATGATGGTTGAAATACTGCTGCTTTTTTTCTTTTTTGCAGTTTTCTTTTCTTTCATGTTGTAAGCTCACTTTGTTAAAATTCTCAACGTTGTCACCGAACGGTTCGGAAACAACGGTCAGAATTTTCTCAAACTCCCTGCCGGGATAAACCCGGCAGGGTTTTGCTATGTTATGGGACGAAGTTAATTAACGGAATCTTCAGTTTTTTCGTCAGATTCCTGATTCCTTCAAGCAAAGGAAGCCATTCTCTTCTTGGAAACAAGAACTACGAGTGCGCAAACCATAAGAAGGCCGCCGACTACGTAGAAGATGGTGGTACCGATGCCGCCGGTTTCAGGAAGCAGAGAACCGGTCTTGTTTTCTACTTCGATGGTTGCGGGCTCGGAATTGTTGATTTCGTAAGTTGCAGTCAGACCAGCTTCGTCATAATCGCTGGTGATGAAAACCTCAATGTCAGCAGCAAGCTTGTTGTAGCCTGCGGGAGCTTCGGTTTCGTGCAGCTTGTAGGTGCCTTCGTCAAGACCGACAAGCGCGAACTCACCGCTTGCATCGGTTTCAATTGTATCAATAGCGCCGTCAACATCAACTATGTAAGTGGGAACATCAGTGCCGGTTACTTCAGTGAACTTGATGGCATTGTTTTCCTTGTCAAGCAGCTGGAACTTTGCACCTGCAAGAGGAGTCTTTTCAGTGCCGGTGTACTTCAGAACATTCATCTTCCAGGTGTAAGTGGTGGTCTTGTGTTCTGCAGTTTCCCATTTGCTGTCTTCACCGTAGGAAAGCTTGACAGTGTTGTCGTTGCCGTCGGTTACGATGTTTGCCTTTTCATTGAGGGTTGCAGAGTAGTAAACGGTGAACTGAGTGCCCTTTGCAAGACCTGCGATGAAGTCGTTTTTGAAAGCGACGTCGAAGGTGTGGCCGTCTGCGGGAGAAACGGTTACGGTGTAAGTCG
>JAZOWJ010000161.1:0-3625 GCA_045659125.1 Acutalibacteraceae bacterium | reverse complement strand
GGTAAAAACAAAACAAATAATCGTTTCATTCCGATTGCCTTTCTTTTTTCATGTTTCACATATTTATAATACACAAAACAAAAAACAAATGCAATAGGCTTTATGTTTTACAAATTATTTTTTTACCTTTTGTCTGTAGTTTTCCGCAAAAGCAGAAAAATTACGGAACGCACAGCGCTCATAACCCGACAAGAACATCGTTCCGACACCACTTGATGTGCCTCTTTCAAAATTACGTGCATCCATTTCGCACATGCGCTCATATCGCTTGCGCGCCGTTTGCATCGGCACATGGCAGACACGGCGGATTTCTTCAGGATTTTTGACTCCCATTGCCCACAGCACACTCAGGGGTGCGAGCAATCTGCCGGCAAATATACCTGCCTGCAATTCATCCTCTGCACTCATTTTCACAATCATGTTATCCGCACGTTTTTCCTGTTTTGCAATACCGAGAACAAAATAGCCGATACCGCTTGCAATCAGAAAACGGCACATATCGGCAGGCACAGCATTATCATACAGCACAATGCGCCTGCCTTCGGGCATCAGCACAAGGCAACCGCCGGGCTTGCAATACTTTTCAATATGCAGACTTGCAATCAGCACCTCAGCCTGCTCATAGGGATAAACATCAATTCCCTCACCCTCGCAGATCCTCGAAAGATCCACAGGCAGCTCGCTGATTGCATTTTCAGCAAGAATGCGCCATGCTTCGTCTCGGATTTCCTTGTATGCATCATAAAACGCAGGATCGGAATCCTGCGTTTTTATCTGTTTTCTGAAAAAGATACTCATAAGCCGAATAATCTCTGGAAGATGTTGACAATCTTCAGGAAGAAGTTACGGATAACACTCAGTGCATTGGTCAGAATATTGACTTCGATATTACCCGAATCATCCCCTGCGTCACCGCCGTATGCGGATGCAACACTGTTCATCCAGGAAATCAATCCGTTGGGACTGACAAGAGAAACCGTATTGCCCTTGCCGTCCACGGTTGTTGCATTCGGATAGGTACTGCCGTCAAGCATGTGCATATCATAGGTTACGACCTTTGCCATGTGATGATTGTCACTTGCTGAACCGCCTGCAGGCTCCACAACACTGCCAAGGCTTGTCAGACGGCAGTTTTCGGGATGCTTGTTATATTTACACACATTATTCCACAAGGGCTGCGTTGTTGCAATATAGCTGATAACGGGGTCCTTGGTGCTTGCAATCATCCAGATGGCAACATCCGAACAGGTCTTGACATTGGCAGCAGTTACAGTCCCTGTTGCAGCAATGGGAAATGCACCTGCAAAGTATTCGGGGAATGCAACAATCATATTCCATGTCATTTCACCGCCGGCAGAGCTGCCGCCGATGAAGATTTTGCTTGTATCAATATTGTCACCGTGCTTTGCAATCATGTCATCAATTACAGCACGCAGCGGTTCAATCAAAGAAGTACCCCAGTAAACAAGCTTATGCTCGGGCGCTCTGGGCAGAAGAATAAAGGCTCCGCCTTCCGAAAAACGGCTCTGCAGCTCACTTGATGCCCAATACGGAAAATCGCTGTCATCCAGCTGTGCACCCTCATAATCGGCATGACCGATGCCGTGCAGGAAAATAACAAGAGGATATTTTGTATCGTCATCATCGCCAACAGGTGAATAATAGCAGTAATCCAGTGCATAACCGCCGGCTTTAGGGGCTTTGTCACTGTCAAACTCATTACGCAGTGCCTGAATGCCTGCAGCGGTTGAAAGGGCTGTTTTTCTGTCGGCAGCACCTGCAAAAATGCACAGGCAGGAAAGCAGAATACTAACAGACAGCATAACGGCTAACAGTTTTTTCATCTTTCGCATGATTAAATCCTCCGTTGTCTTTTCTTTCATTTTAACAGAATAAAAAAAATATGTCAATCAACAAAAACAGACAAATTGCACAGTTTTGTCACAATTTAAAAAACACAGGTCAAATGCAAAGATTGTTATTGACAAGTGACGCCAAATGCAGTAATATAAATTGTGACACGATGTCACTATTTTCTCACTGATATACGGAGGCTACAAATGATTCAGAAACCTATGTTCACGATGCAGGATGTTATTCCCCATTACAATGATATGAACTGCTACGAGTATCTGCTCGCATGCCTGCACCATATTAAAGAAGACTACCCCATGTTCCAGTTCAAGGGCACCGACCACATGCGCTCGGAATTTTTCGCAGATGTGGATGCGATGGCTTACTATTTCAAGGAAGAGCTCGGTCTGCAGGTCGGCGATGCTTTCTCCGTGTTCACACCGAACACAATTGAAGAGGTTGTTGTTTTGTTTGCACTGAACAAAATCGGCTGCATTGCAAACCTCATTCACCCGCTGTTCCCGTCCGATGCTATGCGCACCTCCGTTGAATACACAAAATCCAAGGGTGTCCTGCTGCTCGATATGGTTGCTCCCATGCACGCTGAAACCCTCAAGGATATGGATGTTAAAATCATTCTGACATCCCCAAAGATTTATGCAGCACCTGTTGCAATGAAGGGCTTCATTCAGCCGGATGAAGCTGCTGTCAAAGCTGCCGAAGGCAAATTTGAATTTGAATTCTACGGCGATATTCTCAAGAGAAATACAGGCAAAACCGTGGAAGGCATTTACAGAAGCGGCGACCTGACTGCGGTTTACATGAACGGCGGCGGCACAACCGGTGTCAGCAGAACCATCATGCTTTCCTCGACCGTGCTCAATGCGCGTACAAACAATGCACTGGCTCCTGTTCTTCCGTGTGATGATCCTGCAGGTCTTAACTGCAAGGTGCTTGCACTTCCCTTCTTCCATGCATACGGCCTTTGCGGCGGCTTGTTCTGCTGCATTTATGCCGGCTGTAAGGCCATACCGATGATTCGCTTCGATGCAGATGAATTCATCGACATCATGAAAAAGAATCACATTTACGAAATTATCGGTGTTCCGAATATGTACCGCAAGCTGCTCGATCATCCCGAATTCCCCGGCGAGCATCTGAAATATGTCAAATATGCATTTGCAGGCGGTGACTATGTACCGATCGACTTCCTGACCCGCTTCAACAACCTGATGGCAGAAAACGGCTCCACAGCCACCCTGATGCCCGGATACGGTCTGACCGAATGCGGCGCTGTTGACTGCATCAACATGCCTTGGGCAACCAAGCCCGGCACAGTCGGCATGCCGCTTCGCACCAATACCGTTAAGATTCTGGACGATAATCAGAACGAGGTTCCGCGCGGAACGGTCGGCGAAATCGCATTTACCGGAAATTGCCTGATGAAGGGCTACCTGATGCCCGACGGCAGACTCGGCGAAGGTCTTTACACCGACAGCGAGGGCACAAAGTGGGTGCTGACAGGTGACCTCGGCAAGATGGATGAAGACAACTTCATCACCTTCGTTGCAAGAAAGAAGAGACTGATCATCATCTCGGGCTACAATGTATTCCCTGCAGACATTGAGGATTTGCTTGAAACCCAGCCGTTCCTGAAGGAATGCTGTGCCGTACAGGGCTACGATGCAGAAAAGAAGCCGATTGTTCGTCTTTACATCGTGCTTGCAGACGATGCTGATCCTGCAAAGCTTGATGAATACAAGGAAATCAT
>JAZOWJ010000160.1:0-1473 GCA_045659125.1 Acutalibacteraceae bacterium | reverse complement strand
CTGTCCGTAGAGCTTACCCCAAAGTGCCTTACCCCAGCCGGTGTCGGAGATGGTGAAGTGCAGACCGTTGGGATTTACATTGTGCCAATGCTTTGCAGTGGGATAATGACCCAGAGCATATTTATAAGAATGAGTCGCAATACGGGGATATCCGGTAGTTCCCGAGGTAAAGAGCATGAGCATGGGATCATTGCCGCAAGGGGTGCTGTCGGTGCGGAAATAATGGGTGCTGAAGCGCTCCATTTCAACATTAAAATCGTTCCAGCCGTCCTTCTGACCGCCGACAAGAATCTTGACCATACCGGGGAATTCTGCGGCTGCCTTTTCGGCTTCAACAGAAACCTCGCCGTCCGCGGTGCAGACGATTGCCTTGACACCTGCTGCCTTGTATCTGTAGGAAAAGTCATGCTCAACGAGCTGATTGGTTGCAGGAATTGCAATGGCACCGATCTTATGCAGAGCAAGCATGCAGAACCAGAACTGATAATGGCGCTTGAGCACCAGCATAACGGTATCGCCTTTTTTGATGCCGAGCGATTCAAAGTAGTTTGCGGTCTTTGCAGAATACTTCTTCATATCACTGAAGGTGAATCTGCGGTCAGATTTATCATTGGCAACCCACATCATGGCAAGCTTGTCGGGATTCTTTTCTGCAATGGCATCCACGCAGTCGAATGCAAAATTGAACTTGTCATCATTTTTGAAGGTAATGCCGCTGAAAACACCGTTTTTGTCATAGCTTGACTCGATGAACTGATCTGCAACCGTTGCAGCAGCAGCTTCCTTTTCAACAGCCTTTGCAGCAGCAATGGGAGCCTCGGGATATTCCTCGGCCACCTGACCGTCCTGCGGATTGAGAACAACAGCATGGAATTCACAGCCGCCCTCACTGACAGCGATCATGCCGTGGGGAATGATGGAATTATAAAAAATAGAGTCACCCTCATTGAGAATATCGACATGATTGCCGACCTGGACCTTGAGAGAGCCCTTGACGATCACATCAAATTCCTGTCCGTTGTGGGAATTGAGCTTGATGGGCGCATCCTGCTCTTCTGCAAGATAGGGAAATTTGACAAGGAAGGGTTCCGCGAGCTTATCCTTGAATTTGGGAGCAAGGTTATCGTATTCAACGCCGTGCTTTTTGAGAATTTTGAGGCCCTCGCCCTTTCTTGTGATAGCAAAAGAGGACAGTGTGGTGCTGGTTCCCTCCAGAATATCAACCACCTCAACGCCGCAGGCCTTGGCAAATTTGTAAATGAATGTGAAGCTGAAGTCGGTTTCGCCCTGCTCGAGCACCTGATAATCTTCAACAGTTACACCTGTAAGCTTTGCAAGCTGCTCGGGGGTGTATCCCTTTGCCTCTCGCAGACCCTTGATTCTGCCTGCAACTTCTTTCAAACTGTAATCCATTGTGTTGTCTCCTTTCAATTTCGGAAATCCGTTTCCCTGATTACGAATCTGAACAAGAAA
>JAZOWJ010000159.1:0-7902 GCA_045659125.1 Acutalibacteraceae bacterium | reverse complement strand
GGCTCGGTCGGCAAGGTATATGACCTGATGCTCAAAAAGAATTTTTACATCGTGCGCTCATTCCGCTTAAAAATCGACCACAACCTGCTTGCAAAAAAAGGGGTGCGTTTGGAAGACATCCGTGATGTATTTTCACACGAGCAGGCCATCAGCCAGTGCTCGGCATTCTTAAAAGCCAATCCGCAGATCAAGGTGACGGCCTGCCCGAACACCGCCATGGCGGCACGGCTTGCTGCCGAAACCGACCGCAACGATGTGGCAGCGCTTTCGTCCCGTGATTGCGCACAGCTGTACGGCCTTTCCTGCCTTGCCGCAAGCGTGCAGGACAATGCCAACAACCACACGCGGTTCATCTGCATTTCGGCCACCCCCGAAATTTACCCGGGTGCAGACAAAACCACCCTTATGATGATTGCCCCCCACAAGCCCGGTGCTCTGTATGTGCTTTTGTCGCACTTCTTTGCACACGGCATCAACATATCCAAGCTCGAAAGCCGTCCCCTGCCTGACCGTGATTTTGAATTTTTGTTCTATATCGACCTCGACGTATCGGTTTATTCCCCGAAGCTGCCCATGGTGCTGGCAGAGCTCGAACGGCAAAGCGAACAGTTCCGATATTTGGGCAGCTACATTGAACAGATAGGATAAAATTATGGAACACGCAGAAAATTTCAGGGCAGGCTTGATCGGACATAAGCTCTCGCACAGCTTTTCACCGCAGATTCATGCACTGCTTGCCGATTATGAATATAAACTTTTCGAGCTTGAGCCCGACGAGGTGGGAGCATTTTTGCAAAAGGGCAATTTTGATGCCACAAATGTGACCATTCCCTACAAAAAAACGGTTATGCCTTTTTTGGCGGAAATTTCCGAGGAAGCCGAAAAAATCGGCTCGGTCAACACCATAACCCGCACCGAAAAGGGCTTGAAGGGCGACAACACGGACTACTTCGGCTTTTCGTATATGCTGCAAAAAAGCGGCATTGCGGTCAGAAGCAAAAAATGCCTTGTGCTCGGTTCAGGCGGTGCTTCGGTCACGGTGTGTGCCGTGCTCAGGGACATGGGTGCCGAAGTGCTTGTTATTTCCCGCTCGGGTGAAAACAATTACGAAAACCTCGACCGTCACCGCGATGCGGATGTAATTGTGAACACCACCCCCGTGGGTATGTATCCCAACACAGGGGTGTCCCCCGTTGACCTTTCGCTGTTTGACAATCTTTCAGGGGTACTCGACCTGATTTACAACCCTGCAAGAACACAGCTTCTTCTTGAGGCACAAAAGCGCGGCATTCCCTGCATCAATGGTCTTTCCATGCTTTGTGCCCAGGCAAAAAAGGCCTGCGAGCTGTTTCTGAATACAAAAATTGACGATTCCGAAATTGACCGCATCACGGCAAAAATTGCCGTGGACAGCGAAAACATCATCCTCATCGGTATGCCCGGCTGCGGAAAATCCACCGCCGGCAAGGCCCTTGCCGAAATGACAGGCAGGCAGCTTGTTGACACAGACGAAATGATTGAAAAAAAAGCAGGCATGCCTATTCCCGAAATTTTTGCAAAATACGGCGAAGATTATTTCCGCATGCTCGAGCATGAGGCGGTGTGCGAATGCGCAAAAAAAAGCGGCCTTGTGATTGCCACGGGCGGCGGTGTAATCAAAACAAAGGAAAATTACGATGCATTGCATCAGAACGGCAGGGTCATATGGCTGCAGCGGGATATTAACCTGCTTGCCACCGACGGCAGACCGCTGTCGCAGCAAAGCGGTGTTTTAAAGCTTTACGAAGAACGAAAGCCCTTATATGAATATTTTTGTGACGCAGCGGTGGATTGTGACGAGGATGCAAACATGACCGCCGCAAGCATACTTGCAGCATACAAGGAGGTACAGACATGAAAATTCTTGTCATCAACGGACCGAATCTGAATCTTTTGGGGCTTCGTGAGCCCGATTTATACGGCAGGCAGGACTATAACGCATTGTGCGACTTCATAAAGGCAAGCAGCCTCGGCAATGAAGTGGAAATTTTTCAGTCCAACCACGAGGGCGAAATCGTCGATAAAATCCAATCCGCTTACAAAAATGCAGACGGCATTGTCATCAACCCTGCCGCCTACACACATACCTCGGTTGCCATTCTCGATGCACTCAAGGCTGTCGGAATTCCGACCGTGGAGGTGCACCTGACAGACATTTCCCAACGAGAAGCATTCCGCAAGCATTCCTTTGTGGCGCTGTATGCCGAAAAGCAGCTCAAGGGACTCGGCTTTGATGGCTATGCACACGCAATCAGATATTTAACAGACAAGTACGGAAAGTGAGGTACATGCAAGATGTCTATGGATTTCAAGCGCAAGCTGCCCATACCGATGGAGGTTAAAGAAAAGTTCCCCGTTTCATATAAAGCCACACAGCAGAAGGAAGCCATTGATGCCGAGGTTGCCGCCGTTTTCAAAGGCGAATCGAACAAAAAAATACTCATCATCGGTCCCTGCTCGGCTGACCGTGCGGATGCTGTTTTTGAATATTGCGAACGCCTCAAGGGTGTGCAGGAGCAGGTCAGTGACAAGCTGATTCTGATTCCCCGCATTTACACCAACAAGCCACGCACCACAGGCGAGGGCTACAAGGGTATGCTGCATCAGCCTGACCCCAACGAAAAGCCCGATCCGTTCCAGGGCATCATTGCCATCCGTGCATTGCACACAAGGGTGCTCACAGAGCTTGGCATGTCCACCGCAGACGAAATGCTCTACCCTGCAAACTACCGCTATTTAAGCGACCTGATGAGCTATGTTGCCGTGGGTGCCCGTTCCAGTGAGAATCAGGAGCACAGGCTTGTATCGAGCGGCATTTCCGTTCCCGTCGGCATGAAAAACCCCACAGGGGGCGACCTTTCGGTTATGCTCAATGCCGTCAAGGCCGCACAGGCAAGCCATTCCTTCATTTACCGCGGCTGGGAAGTGGAAACAAGCGGCAATCCCCTTGCACACTCGATTCTCCGTGGCTTCGTCAACAAGCACGGACAGTCGCTCCCGAACTACCACTACGAGGATCTCGAGCTTCTGTGCGAGATGTATGCCAATTCGGGCATTGCAAATCCTGCCGTAATCATCGACTGCAACCATGCAAACTCCAATAAAAAGTGGTTCGAGCAGCCCCGCATCTGCAAGGAGGTTCTGGGTTCCTGCCGCCACAACTCCGATATTGCAGGACTTGTCAAGGGCTTCATGATTGAAAGCTACCTCGAAGACGGCAATCAGAAAATCGGTCCCGACGAGGTCTACGGCAAATCCATCACCGACCCGTGCCTGGGCTGGGAAAAGACAGAAAAGCTCATTTTTGAAATCGCAGAGCTTGTATAAAGATAAAAACCTGCATCTTACCGAAGATGCAGGCTTTTTTACTTATTCAGAGCATTTCCGTATTCGCGTTGCATTGCTTGTGCAGAAACAACCCATTGTTTGCCGAACTTGCAGACATCCACACCATTTACAAGTTTGCCGTATGAAATGGCTTTACGAAGTGTGCTTTCATGCAGTCCCCATAATTGTGTGGCATCGCTGAATGCCATCAACCCGTCAAACACAGTTGCAATCTGCACACCGTTTTCCCACAATTCATCGCAGGACAAATCCAACGCATCACCCCAAATGATTCCGTAACCGCCGACATCGGCTTCAACACAGTAAAACAAATCAGGATTTTCAAGAAATTCTTTAAAAACAGGCAATGCATCAAACAAGGGCTTTATGTCATAAATTTTGGTGACACCCTCACAAAACTGCACACTGAGCTTGTAATCAGGCAAAGGAAAAACATTTTTTACTTTATGAAACATTGTATCACCTCATTCCAAGGGAGGCAGTTTTCTGAACTCCTGCGTTTCCCAAATTTCTAAAAGCTCTGTCTTGTGCAAAGCGAGCCATTCCTGCACCAGAGCAAGGGCTTTGGGCGGCAAAAAACCGTCCAACACCTCACCCGTCATAAAATCCACAGCCGCAACATCGTCATTATATATTGCATGAATATGCGGCGGATTATGCTCATGCTGTAAAAAATACATTCTGATTACAATTCCGTAAAATCTCGATAAAACAGGCATGTTCATCACTCCATATTTCTTTTCACTGTCATTATATCACGATATCGTGATATTGTCAAGAAACAAACCTGCATCTTCGTTTGAAAGATGCAGGTTTTTTGTTATGCAAAATAGCGGATGAGATAAAGAATAATCATGTGCACGGGATAGAATGCGTAAGAACCGTACTGAATAAATTTATTGCTTCTTCCCTTTTTGCCTGCGTAGCACCAGATGGGAATGAGCGCGAGCACGGCAAAGCCCTGTGTGGGAAACTCAAAACTGTGACCGAGCAGCTCGAACGGAATAACCTGTCCCTCGAAGAATACGATGTGAATCAGAATCATACCGACTGCCTGTGCAATCCATGCAAAGGGGAAATCACGGCAGACATAAAACAGCACGATCGTGGCAAAGCCTGTAAAGCCGTAATCGGGGAAGGTTACAACAGAAGCGGCACAAAGAAGTGCAAGAAGCAGCACACCGATTCCGATTGATTTTGCCGTTTTTTCTTTTTTCATCCTGTCGAGCACAACCATGGCAGCAAGCCCCAAAAGGAGCGTGAACAGCACATTCTGATGATACGGGTTAAACCATCGGCTTGAATAAAACAGATTGAACGGCAGTTCGGAAATGAGGGCAAAAATGCCGAGACGCAGGGCATATTTTTTGACATTTTTGGTGTGCACAAAGCCCTCTGCCAACTGAAAGGCAAAAATGGGGAATGCGAGCCTGCCGAGATATGTCATCCAGTTGCCGAGCGACAAAAATGTTGCCCACACATGGTCGGAAATCATCAGAAGAATAGCAAGCAAACGCAGCATATTTGCCGTGATGCCGCCGAGAGGTAATTTTTCTATCGGTCGGTTTTGGGGAAGATTTTTCAGTTTTTGGAGCATTTCACATCACCTCTTTTTTTATCTTATAATTCTTTTTTGGATTTGTCAAGCAAAACTCAACGCAGATTTTCGGGTACATTTTCAATCGGCACATAGGTCAGCACCGAGGTGCCGTCGGCATAGCCGAAGGCCACGAAGCAGCCGTCGTGCGTAACGGGATATTGCATAAAGGAAGCCTTGACAAGCGCTGCAAGCACCGCTGCATCCGTTGTGCTCTTGCCGTCGGGCATGATTTCGGCAAAGGACATATTTTCCGCGGCCATATACGAGCCTCTGAAATACGGACTGCGGAAATAGCCGGCATGCTCGCCCTTGCCGTCCGCAAAGGGTGTTCGCATCAACTTGGCAGACACAGGCTGTGTGCTGACGGTGAAATACTGCAGCAGCTCGTATTCTTCGAGCACGGCAACGGTGGCTTTCATATCTGCATAAACGGGATAAACATTGTTTAAGTCGCAGTAATCAAAATCCTTGCGAAGCTGTTGGAGGGTAAAGGTCTTGGGTTCGGAAAACTCGGGACCGACATACATCTCATCATAATACACCGCCGTGGTGGCATAGGCATAATCAACGATTTCGTAATCATAGCTGTAATCATAAGACGCATCAAATCTGCGGATATTGCCGCTGAGAGAAATATAGCCGACAGGCGCTTGCGTGCCGAACCGACAGACAGGCAGACTGCCGTCCTTTATATCCTTGCGCAGTGCGGCCAACAGGTCTTCTTCCAGTCCCTGCTCCATAATATTCCACGGAATGACCGTCACAAGCGAAGCGGCAGGGGCAATCAGCGACACATTTTCAACATAAATATCGTCAAACTGCTTCTCGTAATTCAGAATCACATCCTCATGGATTTCGTAATTGCGCAGCAGCTCCATGACCTCTTGGGTGGCTTTTTCGTAAAAACGGGTCACGGTCTTGCCGTTTTTAAGCTTATACTGCAATGCCACGGGATAACCGAACAAGGCACAATCCTCATCTGTGGCTTCTGCCATGCTGCGGTGCACGGCAAGCACGGTATCAATGTCCTTTTCATCCGTCAGGTCACAGATGAGCGAAGCGGAATTTTCATAAAAATAGGAAAGATGATCGGCTGCAAATGCTTCTGCAGAACGGTTCTGCAGGCTTTCCTCATACCACATTTCGCCGTAATAGGACTCATACAGGGAGCCATCTGCAGAAGCAAACTGCGGATATGCGCCGCAGGAAACGGACACACTTTCGATATCCTCCTTGTCGGGAATGCGGCTTTCAAAGCCGAAGCCGCCCGTCTGAAAAATCGTGCAGACGATCACAAACACCGCACAGACGGCAAGCGCAACGGGCATGGATTTGGCAAGTGTCTTTTTGCCGCGAAGCAAAATTGCCATAACGATGGTATAAACAAGGAACAGAAGAAGCGTACCGAGTGCAATCAGCACCGCACCAACCCCCGGAATACGAAGGCCGTTGGTGTCCAGCACAAAATAAGCAGGAATAGCAAGCAGGAAAGAAAGGCTCAGGCAGACAACACCGACAAGGGCAGGATTCTTACCCAAAAAGCCTGCATGCTCGTTTTTGCGATTCTTAAAGCAAACAAAGCTTACCATACAAAGCACGGCACCGACCGCAAGCCACAGCAAGGGATATCCCCAGCCGGGACTCATCCACTCGCCATACATCTTGTCCATGGAGAAGCCGTCCGAAAAGCGATAATCGGACACAGGATGGAAAAAGTTAAGGAACAACAGATTCGGCAACAAATCACCTCTGTGTAAGCTGTCGCCGTTTGCAACATTGTGCAGATAATGCTCCACTGCATTGCCCTTGAGCATGCCAGCTGCAAGATACTTGACCCCGTAAAACAGGGTAACCGGCAGTGCAATGAGTCCTCCTGCACACAAAAAGCTTTCCACACTTGCACCCGACACACACATGGAAATGGTGGTCATGGCAAAGGCAAGAACAGATATTGCAATAAACGACAGCGCATAGATGGCCGTTGCAGCCCACAGCTCGGGAGAGGAGCCGAACAGTAAAAGATTGCAAACAAGAAGCCCTGCAAAAATGAGCACAACAGGGACAATCAGCAGCACAGCACAAGCCGAAAAGCGTGACCAGAAGAGTGTGCTTCTTGAAACACCCAGACTGCAATAAACATTGAGTGTCTTTTTGACATGCAGAAAACGCCAGCAGTGCAAAGCGAGGAACATGGCGGAAAGCCCGACCACAAGGCAGACATAGCCCATTTCATCCGTATTCAAGTTGCGGTTCAGAGCAAAAACATAATTTTCAAGGTAGTCATAATCGGAAAGGCCGCTTAAATACATTTCCTGATTTTTGAACATATAATGAATGTCCGCAAAAAACGGCAGCAGCAGCAAAAGCTCCAGAATACCGTGGAAGCTGAATTTTTTAAGCGACTGCAAAAAGGAGGTTCGGAATTGCTTAGCCGAAGATAGATTTGAAGTCATAATTGCCTTCCTCCATTTCGTCTAAGAATATTTCCTCCACGCTCATCACAAAGCGTTCAACAAGCAGCGGATTCATCTTGCGAAGCAGGTCCTCTGCCACATCGGGGGCCTTGTTGATGGTGAATACAACGATTTTGCCGTCGATTTCAACCTTTTTGTAGTTGATGTGTGCAAAATCGGCTTCGACCATATTTTCGCTGAATACCGCACGCAGCTTGCAGCGGGTGCCCGAAAGGTCATCCACGGATGCATCAAGCACGATTTTTTTGCCGTTGATAAGGCCGATGTGGTCGCACATGTCCCCCAATTCATGCAGGTTGTGCGAAGAAATGATGATGCTTGCATCCTTTTCGGCGGCATATTCAAGAAGCATATTCTTCATCAGGTTGCGCTTGGCAGGGTCAAGACCATCAAAGCTTTCATCCAGCAGCAAAACCTGCGGATTGGTGGACAGCGCAATGG
>JAZOWJ010000158.1:0-6557 GCA_045659125.1 Acutalibacteraceae bacterium | reverse complement strand
TGGCCTCCGACTTGTGGCATGCAGCTCTCTTGTTTTGGAGCCGTCAGCCTCGTATGTGTTAAAGGTTGCTGTGATGGATTCATCCTGTGCATTGTAATCAAATTCGGTTACGCGGTAAGCGGCAGGGAATTCGGTGAGGGTCGGGGTGATGATGCTGTACATCGCTTCACCCTTGTCGGAGTAGGTGATGTCAATATCGCTGACATGGTGATGGCCGCTGAAAACATAATGCAGACCTGCATCCGCAAGAATTTCCTGCAGCTTGTAGTGCTCATCAATGACAAAGCCGACTGTGATATATTCATGCAGATAGTTGGCACCGGACATGTTCCAGTGCGTTGTCATCAGCGGAATTTCACCGTTTGCCTTTGCATCCTCAATTTCATTGAGCAGCCATGTGAGCAGCTCGGGTGTTACACCGCCCGAGGTTTCCTTTTCATCCAGTCCGTTTTCGGTGACATCTGCAGTATAATGACCTGCGTCAAGCATAATCAGACGGTAGCCCTCATCGAGCTGCACGGAATAGGAAAGCATACCTGCCTTGGATGCAATGTCCTGCTTGTTCTCTGCAGTCATATAATCAATGAATGTATGGTATGCATCGGAGAAACCGAGGTCATAGTAGATTTCAAGAAAATCCTGCGGAGATGTTCTTTCAATTTCCACGTTGGAATAGGAGGTTGCCTTGGGGTTGTTGATATCATGGTTACCGTTTGTAACAATAACCTGCAGTCCGGTTCTTTCTTCAAATGCAAGCAGCTTTTGTGCAAGTGCCTCATGGCTTTGCTTTTCGCCGTTGAAGGTCAGGTCGCCTGAAATGACAACATACTTCAGACCGTTTGCAATGGCCTGTGCTTCAAGTGAAGTGAAGGTTTTTTCAAGAATATAGTCAAGTGTTTCGTAATTGACGTGGCTGCAAAGCAGGTCTGTCATAAAATCGTCGTAGTTTGCATCATCCTCATGCGGAGCCAGCTCGGCTGCATAATAATGTATATCAGAGAGGGTTGCAAGCTGCAAGGACTGCGGTGCTGCCTTTGTGTCAACGGCCACGGCTGCAACGGGAAGTCCTGCCATGACAAGCACCACACACAAAACAGCTGCCAATGCATTGCGCAGCTTTAATTTCAAGTTCATGATGATCCTCCTTATCCTACTGAATTACTGCCGAAATTCAGGTCAATATTGATATTGTTATCAAAGGGTTGCGGCTGTGTGTTGGGAGTAGGTGTTACAACCTCCGAGGAAAGCACACTGTAATTCCACACGGTGATGAGTACATCGTAATACTGACCGTCCTTGGCATACATTCTCTTTTCGCCGGGCACAACTGCATAACCGCCGTCGGGGGTTGTGTGCGAAACCGTACCGCTTTTGGATTTGTCACTGTCAGAATACGGCTTGTAGTCAACGATGTAGCTGATTCCGTAAGAATCAAGTGCAGCCTTTGCCTGCACCTCTGACTTGCCTGTCAGGTCGGGCATTGCAATGGCACTGACCGACAAAATAAGCTCACTGCCGACGGGCACTGCATCGCCGTAGGAAAGGCTCTGGCTGTCAATCTGTCCGTATGTCCGCGAGGAGCCTGTGACCATCAGGAATCGAACCGAGAAGTTGTTCATGATGTCGGGTGTGTTTTCAATTTCCTGCATTGTAAGGCCGATGCAGTTGGGAACGGTAATGGTGGATTCCGTGTATGCAGGATCCTGAATGATGGGATCGCCCTTCATGAACGAGGACAGATATTTGACCACGAAGCCAAGACCGACAACGGTAATCACAAGAATTACAATGAGCAATGCCGTGATGGCCTTGTCAAGTCCTGTTTTCTTTTTCTTTTCATCATCCTCGGGCTGCGGTTCTTCGATATCCGCAACGGGAGGCTCTTGGGGTTCTTCGTTAAATGCATCCGTCTGCTCTTCTTCAAGAGGCTCATCCTCGGACAGCGGCTCTTCCTGCTCATTGAGCTGCGCATCGGTGGGGTAATAGGCTTCCTCTTCAAACATGGATTTGCGCTGCGGAACATATTCCGTGGGAGCGGCTATCAGAACACGAAGCTCGTCCATGTTCTGCACTCTTTCAAGTGCGTTGATTTCCATACCGTCAATCACGGCATTGATGGCATAAGGGGGAATTACCTGTGCAATGTTTGCAGGGATGGACATGGTGTCCTCCACGGCTCTGAACGGTGCTGCAACAGGAATGATACCGGTCAGGCAGCGGTACAGCACAGCAGAAAATGCATATACATCCGTCCACGGACCGATGGCTCGTCCGGGTGTGTACTGCTCGAAGGCACAATAGCCGTCAAACAGCTCGGGATCAAGATTTGTTTTTGCAAGACGGGCATCCGCAATCGCAAAGTCAAAAATGCGCAATCTGCCGCTTCTGTCCACGCAGATGGTCTCGGGGGAAAGGCCGCGGTGCACAATGCCTGCACTGTGCAGGGTTGCAAGGGTTGAGAACAAGGGCACAAACAGAATTCTTGCCTGCTCCCAGGTGATTTTTCCGCCGGGCTGTCTGCTCATGAACTCACGCAGGGTAATGTCATCCGAATTCGGGGTCACGGCATAAACGGTGTTGTTTGCTTCAAACACATCCGATATGTTGACAAGCCCGGGAAGTCCCTTCAGCTTTTTGATTTTTGTCCAAAGCGAATGAAATTCACTGCGGTATGTGTTGAATAATGCATCGCAATCCGCAAAGGGGACAATGCTGTTGTCCTCGGAATTGCGTTTCACTATCGTGGGTGCATAAAACTCGCGGACGAGGCAAACGCAGCTGTATTCGTTGTCGAATGCCAGATACACATTGGATTCACCCGTTCTGCGCAAGGGCATACCGATATAATATCGGTTATTCAGCACCGTATGCAACGGCAGACATGCAAAATCCTGTGCGGGATCTGTTTCACTGCCGCAATGTGCACAAGGGCCGGGCTCGGTTCTTTCGTGCATACAGCAAGCGCAACGGAGGATCAATTCATCCATCAGCTTCACTCCAATATAAAATAATAAATATTTTTTTTAATAATTAGAAGTATTATAGCATAGTTAAATTCTTTTTACAACCACAGATTCAAATAAAATGTGGAAAATGCAAACAAAATTTCAGGAAAATTTTCCGAAAAAACTGAAAACGGCTATTGACAAATGCAATGGAATGCTGTATAGTATAGATAGAGTTAGCACTCAATGAGTGAGAGTGCTAACAACCTGAAAAGGCGGTGACACTCTTGGAGCTTTCCGAACGCAAAGAACGAATCCTTGCAACGGTTGCCGAAACATATATTGTAACAGGCGAGCCCGTCGGTTCCAAATATCTGTGTGCAAGCGCAGGCTTCCGTGTGTCAAGTGCCACCATCCGCAACGAAATGGCAGAGCTTTCCGAGCTGGGCTATCTTGAACAGCCGCACACGAGCGCAGGCCGCATTCCTTCCCAAAAGGGCTTCCGTTATTATGCGGATCACCTGATGGGGCGCTATGAGCCCTCTGCGGTGGATGTTTTTCGTATCCGCAGCCGTGTGGACAGCAACGAGGGTGACCCCCAGAAGCTGCTTTCTGCAGCCGCCTCCGTGCTGGCAGAGCTGACAGGCTGTGCCGCAATTGTAACAACTCCCTTTGCTGCAGGCAGCCGTATTAAAAGAACAGACCTTGTTCCTTTGGGCGGCAGGAATGTGATGATGGTTGTTTCCATTTCAAACGGAACACTCAAAAGCCGTATCTGCCGTTGTGACAGTGAGGTATCTTATGAAATGCTTGATTTGTTTTATAAGATTGCAGCCTCCGGCTTTGCAGACCGTGCTCCGGATGAAATCACAACCCCGCTTGTGCAGACCGTGACCGCATCCCTCGGCGAAAAGGCATTTGAAATGACACCGCTGCTGACCGCATTTGCGGATGCCGCAAAAGAGGCTTCCGTAACGGATGTTTTGAGCGCAGGTCTTTCCAATCTGCTGCGTCATCGTGATTTTGAGGGCCGTGGTGCCGCGCTGCAGGAATTTCTTCGCAATCGCAGCAATGCCGTGCGACTGCTGCGTCCCGGTGCAGGAGGGCAGGCAAGAGTGATTCTGGGCACCGAAAACCGTTGTCGTGAGCTTGTGAATGCCGCTGTTGTGTGCGCAGGCTACACAATTGCAGACAGGGAAGCCGGTATGATCGGCATTGTAGGTCCCATGCGAATGGATTATTCCGCGGTGGTTCCGCTTGTGCAGTATGTTGCCGGGCTGATCGGAGCCATGCTGGACGAAAATATGAGCAATTAGAAAAGGTGAAAACAATGGCTAAAAAGAATAATAAAGAAGAGCAGCAGACTGAAGAAGTCGTTCAGAACGAGCAGACAGAGGCCCTTGACGCACTCAATGAAAAGGTGGCTTCCCTCGAGGAGGAGCTGGCAAAAACAAAAGATCAGCTGCTTCGCACTGCTGCCGAATATGAAAACTTCCGCCGTCGTTCCCAAAAAGAAAAGGAAGCACTGTACACCGATTCCAAAACGGATGTTCTGACAAAGCTTCTTCCCGTGATTGACAATTTTGAAAGAGCAAGTGCTGCGCAGGGTGATCTTGATACCTACAAGAAAGGTGTTGAAATGATCGTGACACAGCTGCTTGAAACCATGAAAACGCTCGGCTGTGAAAGCTTCGGCGAAGCAGGTGAGGAATTTGATCCCAACTTCCACAACGGTGTCATGCGTGTGGAAGACGAAAATTTCGGTGAAAATACGGTTGCCGAGGTCTTTATCAAGGGCTACAAAATCGGCGAACGTGTCATCCGTCCCGCATCTGTCAAGGTTGCTAACTAAAGCATTTTAATAAAGTAAAACATTCAAATTTATACAGGAGGCTATTTTAAAATGGCAAAAATTATCGGTATTGACCTTGGTACAACTAACTCTTGTGTCGCTGTTATCGAAGGCGGCGAACCCGTTGTTATCGCCAATGCAGAAGGCGCAAGAACCACTCCGTCCGTTGTTTCCTTCGGCAAGAACGGCGAAAGAATGGTCGGTCAGGTTGCAAAGCGTGTTGCAATCACCAGCCCCGACCGCACCATCGCATCCATCAAAAGACAGATGGGCACAGATTATAAAGTCCGTGTAGACGATAAGGCTTACACTCCGCAGGAAATTTCCGCTATGATCCTTGCAAAGCTCAAGGCTGACGCAGAAAGCTATCTCGGCGGCACCGTAACCGAAGCTGTTATCACCGTTCCCGCATACTTCACCGACGCACAGCGTCAGGCAACCAAGGACGCAGGTCGCATCGCAGGTCTTGAGGTCAAGAGAATTATCAACGAGCCCACCGCAGCAGCTCTTGCTTACGGTATTGACAAGGAAAACGATCAGAACGTTATGGTTTATGACCTTGGCGGCGGTACCTTCGACGTTTCCATCATCGAAATGGGTGACGGCGTTCAGGAGGTTCTTGCAACCGCAGGTAACAACCGTCTCGGCGGTGACGACTTCGACCAGAGAATCATCAACTGGCTTGCAGATAACTTCAAGCGTGAAAGCGGTATTGACCTTCGCGGCGACAAGACTGCTATGCAGAGACTTAAGGAAGCTGCAGAAAAGGCAAAAATCGAGCTTTCCGGTGTCACCACCTCCACCATCTCCCTTCCGTTCATCACTGCCGATGCAACAGGCCCGAAGCATCTTGAGGATACCCTTACCAGAGCCAAGTTCAACGAGCTGACCGCAGACCTCGTGGAAGCTACCATGGGTCCCGTCCGTCAGGCAATTGCTGACTCCGGCCTCAAGATCAGCCAGATCGACAAGGTTCTCATGGTCGGCGGCTCCTCCAGAATTCCTGCTGTTCAGGAAGCCATCAAGGCATTCACCGGCAAGGAGCCCTTCAAGGGAATCAACCCCGATGAATGTGTAGCCATCGGTGCTGCTCTGCAGGGCGGTGTTCTCGGCGGCGATGTCAAGGGTCTTCTGCTTCTTGACGTTACTCCGCTGTCACTCGGTATCGAAACCCTCGGCGGTGTCTGCACAAGAATCATCGACCGCAACACCACCATCCCCACCAAGAAGAGTCAGATTTTCTCCACCGCTGCTGACAATCAGTCCTCTGTTGAGGTTCATGTTCTGCAGGGTGAAAGAGAATTCGCAAGAGATAACAAGACCCTCGGCCGCTTCAACCTGGACGGCATCATGCCTGCCCGTCGCGGTGTTCCGCAGATTGAAGTCACCTTTGACATCGACGCAAACGGTATCGTTCATGTATCCGCAAAGGATCTCGGCACCGGCAAGGAACAGCAGATCTCCATCACCGCTTCCACCAACCTGTCTCAGGAAGATATCGATAAGGCTGTCCGTGAGGCTGAGCAGTATGCCGCCGAGGATAAGGCTCGTAAGGAAGAGGTAGACACCCACAACGCTGCCGACCAGGTGGCTTACCAGACCGAGAAGGCTCTGAACGATCTGGGCGACAAGATCTCTGCCGATGAAAAGGCAAGCATCCAGTCCGCTGTGGATAACCTGAAGGAAGTCAACAAGGGCACTGACATTGCTGCCATCAAGGCCGCAACTGAGGAAGTCCAGAAGGCTTTCTACGCTGTCAG
>JAZOWJ010000157.1:0-5673 GCA_045659125.1 Acutalibacteraceae bacterium | reverse complement strand
AGGCGTGTTTATACTTTCTTTTTTGCAAAATTGCATTATTTTTCTTTCCCGAGCTCGGAATTGCACAAAATACGGTTATGATAAAAGCATACAGCATCAATCCCACTGCCTCTGTCTTTTTTCTGTTTGCCTGCTTTATTTTTATTTTAGACCTTGCCCCGCCAAAAAAAATGTGTTATTATAGAAAAAGAATACTTAAAGGATGATTTGCGTGAAACAAAAAATTTTCGGCGCTGAAATAGAAAAATGCTGTGCTTGCTGCGAAATGGGGAAAACTTCTCCTGACGGGGAAATGATTCTCTGCATCAAAAAGGGGCTTCGCTCCCCTGATTCAAAATGCAGGTCATTCCGCTATGACCCGTTCAAGCGCAGACCCCCTGCTGCAGTTTTGCCTGTCACACAGGACCTGACCGCAGAGGATTTCTCATTAGATGTTTAAAGGAGATCAGTTATGGAATTCAATTTCGGACTCGGCATCGACAAGGATGCACGCATAGCAAAAAATCTGACCGAGCTGGTCGGCCACACCCCGATGGTCGAGCTTGGCGGTTTTGCACAGGCAGCAGGCATTCCCTGCCAGCTGGTTGCAAAGCTGGAGGGCTTTAATCCGCTGGGCAGTGCAAAAGACAGAGTTGCCCTTGCCATGATTGAGGATGCAGAGCAAAAGGGTCTTCTTACCAAGGATACCGTCATCGTGGAGCCGACAAGCGGAAACACAGGTGTCGGGCTTGCCTTTGTGGCTGCCATCAAGGGCTACCGACTGATTCTGACCATGCCCGAAAATATGAGCACAGAACGCATGAACCTGCTTCGTGCATTGGGTGCAGAGCTGATTCTCACCCCTGCCGGGCTCGGTATGCAGGGCAGCATTGATAAGGCAAACGAAATTGCAGAGCATTCCTACAGCGCATGGATACCCGGTCAGTTTTCAAACCCTGCAAACGCAGACATTCACCGCAAAACAACCGCTGCGGAAATTCTGCGTGACACCTACGGCAAGGTGGACTACTTTGTTGCAGGGGTCGGCACAGGCGGCACTGTCACGGGTGTCGGCGAAATGCTTAAAGCCATCAACCGCAATGTGACCATTGTCGGTGTGGAGCCTGCCAATTCCCCCGTTTTGTCAGGCGGACAAAAGGGTGCACACGGCATTCAGGGAATCGGCGCAGGCTTTGTCCCCGAGGTGCTCAACCGTCACATCATTGACCGTGTGATTGCCGTAACCGAAGAGGAAGCCTACCGTGCGGCTCGTACCGTTGCCCTGACCGACGGTCTTTTGGTCGGCATCTCGGGCGGTGCAGCACTGGCTGCCTGCAAGAAGCTGGCAGAAGGCATTAAAAATCCCCATCGCCGCATTGTTGTATTGCTGACAGACAGCGGGGAACGCTATTTATCAACCGATTTATTCAACTATTAAACGCATAGAATTTCCATCAGCAGAAAGAAGGACTTTTTTTTGGCAAAAGAAATTGATGCCATGACCGCAGGTGTGCGTATCGGCGGTCTTTACAACAGAAGCGACATCAAGGTGCTGCTTTGTTATATTCTCAAATGCGTGGCTTACCCCACCTGCAAATCAAGCATTGACCGCTTTTTGCTTGAAAATGAGCTGGTGAATTATTATGAGGGCTCGAATGCGCTCAACGAGCTTGTGCAGGCAGGTCACATTTCCGTGACCACCGAGGAGGGACTTGAATATTACAACATCACCGAATCGGGCAAATTCATTGCCCTTGAGCTGGATTCACACATTCCCTATTCCGTGCGTCAGCTCGTGATTCGCGAGGCCATGCAGATTGCACTTGCCGAGCGCAGAAAAAAAGGTGTCAGAACGGATGTGCTTGCACACGGAAACGGCTACGATGTGGTTATGCAGATTTTCCACGGCGAGGACGAGATTTTCAAGCTCAGCTTTTATTGTGCGGATTCCCTGCAGGCCAGCATGATCTGTGAGCGGTTTGAAGCAGATCCTGCTGCTGTTTACAGTACCGTTATTGATGCTTTGACAAAGGATACAAAAGAAGAAAATGTTTGAACAGATACTCAGTATAGACAGAATGGAGCAGGCCGTCAGCCTGTTCGGAAGCTTTGACGAAAATATCCGTCTGATTGAAAAGGAATACAGTGTCACGGTCATCAACCGCGGTGCAGAGCTCAAGGTCTGCGGTGATGCCGAAAAAGTGATGCAGGCATGCAAGGCCATTGAGGGGCTTATTATGCTTGTCAATAAGGGTGAACAGCTCAATGAGCAGAATGTTCGTTATTGCATCTCGCTTGTCAACGAGGGCAGCGAGGACAGGCTGTCGGCCATTGCCTCGGATTGCATCTGCATCACGGCAAGAGGCAAGCCCGTCAAGCCCAAAACGCTCGGACAAAAGAATTATCTTGAGCAGATTGAAAGCAACACCATTGTCTTTGGTGTCGGCCCTGCAGGTACGGGTAAGACCTATCTTGCCGTCGCCATGGCAGTCAAGGCCTTCCGTGCAAAGGAGGTCAACCGCATCATTCTGACAAGACCTGCCGTGGAAGCAGGTGAAAAGCTCGGTTTTTTGCCCGGTGACCTGCAGCAGAAGGTTGACCCGTATTTAAGACCGCTGTACGACGCATTGTTCGACATGCTCGGTGCGGAAAATTTCCAGAAATATCAGGAAAAGGGCAACATTGAGGTAGCTCCCCTTGCCTATATGCGAGGCCGTACCCTCGATGACAGCTTCATCATTCTTGACGAAGCACAGAACACCACCCCCGAGCAGATGAAAATGTTTTTGACCCGTCTGGGCTTCGGCTCCAAGATCGTGGTCACGGGCGATGTGACCCAGATTGACCTGCCCGACGGCAAAAAAAGCGGTCTGAAGGAAGCTGTGCGCATTCTTAAAAATATTCCCGACATTGCAAGTGTGCAGTTCACGGAAAAGGATGTTGTGCGCCATAAGCTTGTGCAGGATATTGTTAAGGCTTATGAGAAAAATGAAAAGAACAAAAAATAAAAGGATGGACATATTCGGAAAGAGAGGATATAAACGATGAACAAGGTAAAAGTAGTTTTTACGGACGATCAGAAGAGTTTCAGACTCCCCTCCGGAACACGGCTTTTGATTCGCCGTTGCTGTCATGCGGTTCTGGAAGAGGAGCACTTCCCCGTTTCGGCAGAAATCAGTGTTCGCATTGTGGACAATGAATCCATCCGCGAGCTCAACCGCGAATTCCGTGAAATCGACCGTGCAACGGATGTTTTGTCCTTCCCGCTGTGCGAGCCGGGTGATTATGAGGTAAACCCTGCCACCAATCTGTGCCTGCTTGGTGATATTGTTATTTCCGCCGAGCGTGCACACGAGCAGGCCATTGAATACGGACACAGCTTTCAGCGTGAAATCGCTTTCCTGACCGTGCATTCCATGCTGCATCTGCTGGGCTATGACCACGAGGCAGGCGGCATTGAAGCGGTACATATGCGTGAAAAAGAAGAAAAGGTGCTGACCGAGCTCGGTCTCAAGCGCAACGGAAGTTATTTTTTGGATGGAGAATAAAATGAACACTCGCTCTGCATTTATTGCCATTGTCGGCTGTCCGAATGTCGGCAAATCATCAATTCTGAACAGACTTTTAGGGGCTAAAATTGCCATCGTATCCCCCAAGCCGCAGACCACCCGAACACGCATCATGGGTGTGCTGACCGAGGGCAACATTCAGCTCGTTTTCACCGATACCCCCGGCTACCACAAGCCGCACAACAAGCTTGACGAAAAAATGGGCAAGGCCATCAGCGAGGGCATTCACAGCATGGATGCCTGCATGCTCGTTGTGGAGCCCGATTCCAAGATTCAGCCTGCCGAGGAAGAGCTTATCAAGCGATTCAAAAGAGAAAGCATTCCTGCAATTCTTGCCATCAACAAAATCGACACGGTTGCCGAAAAGGAAAAGCTGATGAAGGTCATTTTTGACTACTCAAAGCTTTATGATTTTGAATCCATTATTCCTGTCAGTGCCCTTGACGGAAACGGCATGGATGCATTGCTGACAGAGCTTAAAAACCTGTCATTTGAATCCGAGCATCTGTTCCCCGATGACACACTGACCGATCAGCCCGAAAAGGTCATTGCAGCCGAATACATCCGCGAAAAGCTGCTGCGTTCCCTTGACAAGGAAATTCCGCACGGCACGGCGGTTGCCATTGAAAGCTTCAAGGAACGCACCGACGGCAGCAATATCATTGACATCGAAGCCACCATTTTCTGCGAGCGCGACAGCCACAAGGGCATCATCATAGGCAAGCAGGGTGCAATGCTCAAGAAGATTTCCACGCGTGCCCGAATTGACATGGAGCGCTTCTTTGATTGCAAAATTAACCTCCAGTGCTGGGTCAAGGTCAAGGAGGACTGGCGAAACCGCGAAGCCCTGATTCACAACTTCGGTCTGGATTGATATGGATAAATTCAATGCCGACGGACTTGTCATCCGCGTGCAGGCAACGGGTGAAACCACACGCCTTGTGTGGGTGCTGACCGCCGAGCACGGTGTGCTGCGTGCCTTTGCGAAGGGTGCCCGTGGTGCCAAAAGCCGCCTGCAATCCGCTACCGCCCTGTTTGCATACTGCCGTTTTTCGTTTGTCAAATCCAAGGAAAGCTACATCATTTCCGAAGCGGATATCAAAGAGGTTTTCTTTGATCTGCGCAATTCCCTGGAGGCTCTGGCGCTTGCGCAGTATTTTTGTGATGCTGCAGCAAGGACAATCCCCGAGGACGGCACAGGTGACGAGTTTTTGCGGCTGCTTCTCAACAGCCTGCACTTTTTGTGCAAGGAAAGCAAGGACAGACGGCAGCTGAAGGCCGTTTTTGAGCTGCGGCTGTCAGTTTTATCGGGTTATATGCCTGCGTTGATTGCCTGCGAAAGCTGCGGTGCATTTGAAACAGATGTCATGTTTTTTGATGCCCTGCGAGGACGGCTGCTGTGCGACAACTGCACACAGACCGACGGCATTGCATTGCCGTTGAGTGTTATTGCAGCCATGCGTCACATTGTGTTTGCACCGTTTGAACGGCTGTTCTCATTCACATTAAGCGAGCCGTTACTGGACACACTTGAGCAATGTGCGGAAACCTATTTCCTGTCTGTCACACAGCAAAAATACAAAACATTGGATTATTACAGAAGCGTCTGTAGCTTATAATGCTGTCGGTATCAGATCCGACAGCTTTTTTTGTTTTTTACATCCCTCACACAAGAGCTGAACATGCATATTGTGATTATCGGAGGGAGTTTTATGCTTGAAAATAACAACGGACAGGCGCAATTGCAAAAAGCCATGCACGTGTCCGTTTTGAATATAATATTGAATTTAGCCCTGGCTGCCGTGAAGGGTGCAGCAGGCATGCTGACAAATTGCGACGTGCTTGTGAATGATGCCGTGCATTCCGCAGCCGACACCATCTGCACCGTGCTTGTGCTGTCAGGCATCGGTCTGCAGGCAAAAAAACCGGGCGCATTCGCGCAAGGCGTGCAACGATTTGTCATTTTCATGTTGGCACTTGCCATTGCGGCAACCGGTATCGGGATGGGCATTTCTGCACTGCAATTGCTCGATGGCAATACAGAAGCACAAAGCAACGCACCTGCAAGTGTAGCAATCGCCGTGCTGTGCATGGTTATCAAGGCATTGATGAGCATTTTCACACA
>JAZOWJ010000156.1:0-5142 GCA_045659125.1 Acutalibacteraceae bacterium | reverse complement strand
TTGCCCACCGACTTAAAGAAGGATATTACAGATGTATCAACCGTGGCTGTGGTAAATATTTTGCAGATGCCAACGGCAAAAAAGAGGTTTCGGCAGACGAGGTTTATATTCCTGCCTTGTCGCATACCCTCAACCACGTAGAAGGCTATGGTCCCGAATATCCGTCCTGCACGGATGAATGCATGCTTTCACACTACAAGTGCAGCAAGTGCAACGGCTATTTTGAAGATGCACTCGGAGAGATTGAGCTGACAGAGGCAGAAATCTTCTTCACCGGTGAGCACGAACTTGAATCTTTCAGCAATAAATATCCTACCTGTGAGGATTACGGTGTGATTGAGCATAAATGGTGCCGCAATTGCAATCAGTATTTTGCGCCCGACGGCAGCATCGGAAAGCAGGAGGACTTCTTTATCGAGCCCAACGGTCACGACATTCTCGTGCATGTGCCCTATGAAGCTGAATCCTGTTTTGCAGACGGCAATGAAGAACATTATGCTTGCCCCGAGTGTGATAAAATGTTTGCGGATTCGGATGCAAAGGAAGAGCTGCAGCCGGAAGCCGTCATCATTCCCGCCATCGGCCATCATGATCTTGTTTTTAACGAAAAGCTTGACCCGGGTTGCGAAACTCCCGGTCATGAGGCTTACTATGAATGTCAGCGTTACAACTGCGGCAAGCTGTTTGAAGATGCAGAAGGCACCAAAGAAGTAACAGAAGAAGACATTTATATTCATTATCTTACCCATTCAATGCTGCTGCAGGAAGCAAAAGCACCCACCTGCACCGAAGACGGCTGTGAACAGCATTATCTCTGCCTGAATTGCGGTGGCACCTTCTCCGGCCCCGGCGTGTATGTTGACCCCACAGTCGAAAAGCTCGGACATGATTATGTTGATGGCGTCTGCACCCGTTGCGGTGAAAAAGAAATGACTGTGCTCAAGGGCGATGTGGACGGGAACGGCACAATTACCGCAGCTGATGCCAGACTTGCACTTCGAGCATCCGTCGAGCTTGAAAATCTTGACGAAAATCAGCTTCTTGCAGCGGATGTGGACACAGTGGCAGGTATCAGCGCTGCTGATGCACGATTGATTCTGCGTGTTTCAGTCGGACTTGAAAGCTTTTGATTGCTTCCCTTTTTCAGCTCATAATTAAAATTGCATACAAGCACAACAGCCGTCGGCAGCTTCTGTCGGCGGTTGTTGTTTTTTTAATGCAATACCCTACAAATGTAGGTTGTTGCACAGTGCTTCTTTTTTTTATAATGAGAATGAGTATATATGCCACTCATACTAATATCAAAGGAGTTAAAAACATGAAAAAGAAACTTTTCAGCATTCTGCTTGTGTTGGTGCTTGTCTGCACGGCTTTTGTGCCGGCAACCGTTCTGCCCGAAGCAGAAGTTACTGCCGAAGCGGCAACAGCCCCCACCTGTACCTACGCACCTGTTGAAATCAGCACATACACAGAACTGAGTGATGCTCTGCGTCAGGCTTATAACGGCATGGTGCTGCAGCTGACTGCCGACATCACGCTTACAAGTCCCACCTATGACATCACCATTGAGCCCGACATGTACAACTATGATGTTGTGCTTGACCTGAACGGCTACGACATCACCATCACAGGCGCCAACAGCTCTAACGGCCTGTTTTATCTGTGCTGTCCCAATTCCTCCTTCCACATCATGAACAGTGCTTATAAATTCAACAACATCAGCGGCACCACTTCCGTTATCAAAACGGATTTGAGCGCAGAGGGCATTGTCAATCTGAACAACAGCACGGCATCCTGCTATATTTACCCCGGCATTTCCCTGCAGGGCAGCACAAGCGATGCTCTTGTGAAACTGTATAAATTTGAAGAATTCATGATGTACGGATCCGACATCACCGTTACCGATGCAAGCTCCTATGCAGACTGCATTGCTTTCTATAATGGCTCTCTCGATGGCAGCAATGTTATTGCACTCAACAAAGCAAGCCTCACCGCCAAAAAGGGTGACTGTATTGATCTGCGCGGTGCAGGCACATTTACGGCAAACAGCTACGACACATTTGTGTTGAACCATACGATGCTCAATGTCAATGATGACAATGCCTATGCCATCAATCTCAGTGATGCACAGAACGCAAACTCCACGGTGAAGATAGGAAAGCTGAGTATGGATCCCGACCGTGTCAATGTTGAAGTCGACAATCCGTATTACGGCCTCAGCTATCACAGCGGCCTCATCCAGGATATTTACAGCGGCAACAGTGTGTATTTCTATAACAGCAAGCTGATGAACACGGAAACCATGTGCTCCCACAGCAGCCGTGAAAATGTTTTCACCTGTTCTGTTAAAAACGGACACATCTTTATGTGCAGCAACTGCAAGTGTGATTATTACATTTCTCCGCACGCAAGCAAAACCTACAAAGCACCCACTGCCACAGCCGAAGGCAATACCGCCGGTGCAGACTGCAGTGCCTGCGGCTATGTAAACTATTATAAGCTTCCTGCCGAAAGCATGGTCGATCCCTTCACCAAAGTGCAGGAGGTCGCCTCCTGGGCATCTCTTGCCAATGCTGTTGCGGTTTCTCATCCGACCACAATCAGACTGAAGAACGATATTGTTGTTGAAGATCATAACAATTCCTATACCCTGACCCCCAAAACAAGAGGCAATCTTGTTATTGACCTGAACGGTCACAACCTGATCGTAAATTCCAACAAAACAAAGTATCTCTTTAACCTTTCCTATGCACAAATCGGTTATCTCGGCACAAATCTTTCCATCGTCAGCACCACAGATGTAGGTGGCGGCAATGTCATTTTCAACACAACGCAGAAAAATGCTGCTGTTGTAAGACTTGCTCACAAGGCAAACAGCTTTTCTGCTATGCGTGTCGGTGTCATTCTGGGCTCTGACACAGATTCTTCGCTGAATACCACAGAGGCCACCGCACAGACCTATGCCATTGATGTCAGCGCAGCACACAAGCTCAACATCTATACTGCAAGTGTTTACAACTACAAGCAGAACGGTACTGCCATAAGATTTGTAGTTAATGCAGCAGATACATTCAAAGATACAACGGTCAGAATTTACCGTTCCGACTTCAAGTTCAATACCTTCGGTCTTGATTTTGATAACAGCGTTGCAATGACGGCAACAGCCTTTGGTGATTTCACAATTTCCAACAACAACACCTTCACTCCTTTGAATTCCACCGCAAGTGTTCTGGACATCAACGGATCTTCAAACACAATAACACTTGCCGATATTGTTGACACCGATTTCCATTTCGTTGACGGTACATATTCCGTATCGCCTGATAAAGTTATTGCATACAGCAATTTTGAAACAGGTAAGGAATATTATACAAAGTGGAGATGGAATTCCAGCAATCAGTGTGAACACGAAGAATTTGTAAACGTGCTGTCTGCTGTTTTCGGACATTATCGTTATTGCACAAGATGCAAAAAGGGTTTTGCTGAAGATCATACAATTGTTCTTGATACTGACAAGTCAACAGATGCCGACCACGAAAATGACGGCATCAGATACTACTATTGCGCAAATGAAAACTGCGGCTATACCGAAAGCATTGTAGATCCGGCAACCGGCCATTATCCGGAAACCGATGACGAAGGCGAGGATATTATCATCCGCAAAAAGGCCGCAACCTGCTGTGAATCAGGCGTAGCAGCAGATTATTATGTTTGCGGCTATTGCCGTGAATACATCCTTCTTGAAACCGGTGCAATTGTTGACGAAAGTGATGTTGTTCTTCCCCGTGACGAGAATGCACACACCTTTGAAAACGGTAAATGCATCCATTGCGGTCAGGAGCAACAGGTTGCAGCCTATATCCCCGGTGACGTGGACGGCAACGGCACTGTCACCTCTGCCGATGCAAGACTGGCACTTCGTGCATCTGTCGGTCTGGAAACACTTGATGCAACCGCAACCCTTGCCGCAGATGTAGACGGTGTTGCAGGCATCACTGCCGCCGACGCAAGACTGATTCTTCGTGCTTCCGTCGGACTTGAAAGCCTTTAATTAAAATTGCATATAAGCAGCAGCCGTCGGCAGGAAAACTGTCGGCGGTTGTTGTTTTCTGCAAAATTGCACAAAACAGTGCAATCGTTTTGTACGGACAGTCCCTACACTTGTAGGTTATTCGCTGCATGCAATGTTGCTATAATGAAAATGTATCTCTATATGCTTTTACTATTTTAATAAGGGAGTAATTATTATGGGTCTTCTCAAAGCAGGTATCGGCGCTCTCGGCGGTGTTCTTGCCGATCAATGGAAAGAGTTTTTCACTTGTGATTCAATCAGCGAGGATGTGTTGATTGTAAAGGGACAAAAAAATGTTTCAGGCCGTTCTTCAAATACCAAAGGGCATGACAATGTTATTTCCAACGGCTCGGGTATTGTGGTTGCAGACGGTCAGTGCATGATTATTGTTGAGCAGGGCAAGGTTGTGGAATTCTGTGCCGAGCCCGGTCAGTTTACCTATGACACCTCCTCCGAGCCTTCGATTTTCACAGGTAAGCTCGGTGACAGCATCAAGGAAAGCTTCAAAGCTGTCGGCAAAAGATTTACCTTCGGCGGAGATGCTGCAAAGGATCAGCGGGTTTATTATTTCAATACCAAAGAAATAACAGGCAATATGTTCGGAACGAAATCACCGATTCCGTTCAGAGTTATCATTGATGAGCGCCGCGGTGTGGATTATGACATAACGCTTCGCTGCAACGGTATGTTCACATTCAAAATCGTGGATCCGCTTCTTCTGTATACTGCTGTTGCAGGTAACATTGCAGACGAATACAGAAAAGAAAGCCTGATGGAGCATCTGAAATCAGACTTCCTGAATGCTTTGCAGCCTGCTTTTGCAAGACTTTCCGAAATGGGACTTCGCTATAGTGCCATTCCCGCACACACCATGGAGCTGTGCGATGAAATGAACAGAATTCTGACTTCAAAATGGCAGCAGGGCAGAGGTCTTACCCTTGAGGATACCGAAAACCAAAATAATGTATGTCTTGTAAGTCATGACTTTGCTCATGAATATGACCTCAAACTCGGCGACACAAGTCGGAGGCCAAGCGGGTCTTAGGAAGACAAGGGTCTCTTACAACTCC